>CASBQX010000075.1 GCA_949127925.1 Synechococcales cyanobacterium PMM_0002 | reverse complement strand
CCGGCAATCGCCCCTGCACCAAACCTAAGCAGATCTCGTCTGTACAGTAAGCGTTTATTTGGCCGACTAGTTGAATTGCTGTCTGTCATGATCGTTGTCCTATAGGTTGATGCTTTTGTGACTTACTCTTTGGTAGTTTGCTTGTTTTTTGTGATAACTTTCCTCTGCAAATTGGATTTTAGGCAATTGCAGAATTGTTCTAATCGACTGTAAATTCTGATTCAGCTAAGCAGCTTTTTTCATATTTTTGGGCGATATTTTCAGCGATCGCGGGTGCGATCGCCATATTTCCTAGTCATGTTTTCTCTAGGCTAGACTTCAACGCGGCATAATACACATCAACCAGCGATACACAATATGCACGAATATCTAGCGGCAACACATGCTCTCTGGCGCGTCGGCCTAATGCCTGCCGTTCAGAACTATCTTGGATCAAAAACTGCATTGCCGTCGCCAGCTGTTCTAGATCGCCAGGAGTTACCAATAGCCCATTCTGCTTCGGTGTAATTAATTCGGGAATCCCGCCCACAGGCGTAGTAATCACGGGTAGCCCCCAGCCCATTGCTTCTAAAACAGACATGGGTAGTCCTTCATTATACGAAGGCAACACAAACACGTCTGCACTCGCCAGCAGTTGATCTCGCTGCTCTACACCAACCCAGCCCGGCAGCGATATAGCATCGGTTAGACCCAGGCTATCGACCAATTGGCGGGCAGCGTCCACCTCTCCATCACCTGCCACAATCAGATGAGCTTGATCTCTGAGATCCGCTGGCATAGACGCATAGGCGCGAATCAGATCAAATGCCCCCTTGCGGCTGCCAATGCGCCCTAAAAATAAAAAGGTAACCTGCTTGGACGCAGAACGCGGCGGCACATGGGGTGGCAGTTTCACCGGATTAGACAATACCACAACCGATGTGGGGTTAAGGCCAACAGTTTTGGTATAAAATACTTTCCAACTGTCTGACAACACAATGAACCGAGCACAGCGCCGAAATATCCAGCTCAATAGTCGTTGGGCAACGGATGGTAAATTAGCGTAGAACTGGTGGAATTGACTCCCGTGAGTATGCATCACGATGGGCTTTTGAAACAGTGCTGCAATTAGCACCAGAATTGACTTGCGGACGGTGCTGCCCCCCTGAGACATGTGGATGTAAACGACATCTACTTTTTGGCTCAAAAGCTTCCATAGCAGGCCCCCAACCGCTTGACTAAAAACTCGAATCTTTAGCAGCAGAGAGCCTTCTATATGCGTAAAAAGATAGCTGATATTGACGTCGGGCGGAGCCGCTTGCAAGATTAAATTAATGACCGACGAAATCCCTCCATTAACCCTTAAATCTGGACATAGCATGAGTACCTGAAGCGGAGTCGCTACGGTGCGCACAGGGTTTTCAAATGGGTGTGATTGCACGTTTATTTTGTCGTCAATCATATTAAATAGTTAAAGCTTTCAGGTTGCAAATATTTTCAGGTTGCAAATATTTTCAGGTTGCAAATATATAGTGGCATCGAATCGCTACCGGATTGCCCTCTCGACTAGGGTAGACGCAGCAGAGTGGGGGCTATAGCTCGGTCGATCGAGAGCAGCATGAGGGGCGATCGCCCGGTCGGTATCTTTTAATCTAGAGAGAATCGTCATAGTATACATCACCCAATAAATGTTGTTGTAGTCTAGAATTCCTCCTGTTTCTGTAAAGCTGGACGAGAACGTGTACGAGAGCAACATAATCGGAAATAAGAATTCTGAGGAATGGGTGGCACGTACCATTCCCATGGAGCGAACAAAAGCACGCAAAAACCCAAACAGGTAAATCGACGTGCCAACCGCACCAAAAATCAGCATCATTTCCAAGAAGCCGTTATGGGAGTGGGGAGGCTTCCAGCCCGCTGCTTGCCAGACATACGCGCCAGGGCTATCCAATCCGCGCCAAAAGCCTTCATAGCCGTAGCCAAACCAGAACCGCTCTTGGATCTTTTCCCAAATGAACGGCCACATGTCTGTCCGACCCGTCAGCGTGATATCTTTATTCATCGCTGCCAGGATCGTGGCGGCGTTACCTGCCATATACATGCCGACCCCGCCCGCCACCATACAGAGGGTCGCTGCTGTAATCACCAATAGTGAACTGTGCAACCGCAGTCCACGATAGAGCGGAATGAGAATCAGCATAACCAGCAAAATGGTCAATGCTGTAGATGACTTGGCCATGACCACTAGCAGCACACACAGAGCAATCATCGGTAATCCGATCAGCCGTCCTAGACCCCCACGCAGGGCCAATAGGGTAAAAAGAACCACCCCCCACACCATCGCTCTGCCCAAAATATTCTTGTGGATAAATAGACCTCGCCAGGTGCCAGCATGAACACCGGTCGGCATCAAGCCGTACTTGGGTAAGGCGATCGCAAATATCAAGCTGCCGACAGCGGCCAATCCCCAAGTCCAACAGAGCAAATGTAGCTGCTGTTTCATCGTGTAGCGAGTCGATACATACACCCCAATTAGAGTGGTGCCCACTAGCGCTATCGACCGCCGCATCGTGATATCTGGGTAAACTGACCATACCGTTGAAGCCACTACTAACGCCAGCACCACCCAAAGGATTTTGTCTCGCTGACTCAGCTCGTATAGAACTTGCTTCCAATCACGCAACAGGAGAATCGCACAGATTCCGTAAATGACAAAGAAGAGCAACTGCTGCGACTGATTACTGGTATCTTGAAACCCCTGAGAAGCATCGGCTCCCTGCAATAAGTTCAGCAAGTCGGTAGCAGCAAACCACAGTATCAAGACAGTAAACGCCTGTTCTAGAAATCCAGGAGAACTTTTGACAGCTGACATAGAAGGTAAACTCCTCTTCTGATTTTCTCAGAGCAAGAAAGGATAAAGACGGGTGGCATGGGGGGGATAGTCAACAGACTTGTACTGACTTCGCTCCAGGATATCTACGAAGAACTACAGGTGCCCGTAATGTATTTGAACGCATCCAGCACCACCGGAGGGCTACCATCGCCTTTCACTCCAAAGGTTTTCACCCTAACCTCTCCGGCAGGCTCAACGTGAAGCTGGGTAAAGACATGCATGGTGTTATTGCGATAAGCTGTCCAGGCTGGCGGAGTGGGGTTTTTGAAAATTGAAAACGCTTCGCTCTTATTGCTCTTTTTGCCGCCTGGACTCGTTTTGATCCAGGTCACGCCATCATTTTGGGTATAGCAGGTTTTAGACGTTGAGGTTGGGGTCATCGCATTAGGCACATCCACCAGGGGATAGGTGCGCTCGTAGGCTTGGTCATGCGATGACAGGACTAATTTCACCCCAGTGCGTTCAAACAAGGGACCCAATTGGGCACGCAGAGCCAAATTAGATGGATGGCTCGCACCTTCTGCAAAGGCAGAAACATGCATAAACGGAATGATCCACTGTTTGCCACTGTCTTTTGCCGCTTTAATGTCGTCCTCAATCCACTTTAAGGTGGCTTTAGGCAGCCCCTGCTGTTCATAAATGGCAAAAATAGACACAAAGTGGGCATTGCCGACATCAAAGGAATAGTTGCGGTGATCGTCGAAGCCCTCTGGCGTGGCAAACCGCTGCGCCCAGAGCGAAATGTTTTCTGACAACAGCGCCTCATGATTGCCAAACGTTGGCATCATGACCGATTGATGGGCAATTGGCATCATTTGGTTAAACCAGACGTCAATCGCCTGGTCTAACGGTTTATATCGGCGGTCTCTGTCGTAATAGGCATAGTCGCCTCCCGCCAACACCAGCAATGGATTCAGCTTGGCAATCTCATCGACAATTTGCTGTGTGCCTGTGGCGAGCCCATCTTTGCGCCCGACTAACCCTGTATCTGCCACATAGACTACATCAAAACTCCCCGTATTAGGGAGCGGTGCCGTTCGCAACGTAGCGACGTTACTCCAAATGTTCCAGTAATCTCCCTTAACCCGATATTCATAGGTAGTATTTGGGGTCAAATCTTCAATGGTGACATCGTGTAATACACCGTTGGTGCCCGACGGCAGATGGGTGCCAACAGCCTGCTGCCATTCGGTTGCTCCTTGGAGCCGATATTCGACTACCGAGGGCGTGTCGTCTCGATAGGTGCGCCAGACGACTGTCATTGTCGTTGCCGGGTTTTGTAGCCAAGCTAGGTGGATTTGATCGGGCGGCCTACGCCGATGGCTTTTGTAGGCGCTGTAGGCAGCAGTTGCACCTAAAAATAATAGGGTTAAGGTCAAGACTGCAACAATCAGCCAACGCGGCAGCCGCCTAGGAAGGGTTAACCCTGAGGCTGTTGATCGTTTTTCTTTCATGCGACGAGCCATAGATGCAGTCCCTAACTAGAGGATAGATAGTAGATAGTGTGACGGAGATAGTGTGAGGCAGATAGTGTAAGGCAGATGGGGTATAAGCCGAATTTATCGAGCGATCGCGATCGCCTTCCGATAGACCTCAACCGTATCAGCGGCAATGTGAGACCAATTGAGATCCTGCTGACAGCGGGTTAGGGCGGCAGCTTGCATTTGCTGTTGGAGGGGGCGATCGCCCAGCAGCCGAATGATGGCATCTGCCAGCGATCGCCCATCTTGTGGCGGCACCAACAAGCCATCTTGCTCATGCCGAATCATCTCGCCTAGCCCACCCACGTTAGAGGCAATGACCGGAGTACCCAACGCAAACGCGACCGCCGCCACACCGCTCTGCGACGATTCAATGTAAGGCAAGACCGCAGCCGTACTGCGCTCAAACAAGCCGGCTACTGCCTTGGTAGGGATGTAGTCATTTAGCATTTCGTAGCGGCGAGGGTCACACCCATGCGGAAAATACTGCTCCAGCTTTTCACCGCGTCCAGCAATAATCAACCGCACATCCGGAAACTGTTCTGCCACCAGCGGCATAGCGTCTAGTAAATATTTTAGCCCCTTATACGGCCAGATCCGCCCAAAAAATAGCAGCGTATGCGGCTCGCGAGGTAGCGTAACTCCATCGGCCCAGCGCTGAAACAAGCTGCCAATTTCGCCATGGGGCAACACAGCTACCCGCTTAGCAGGCACCCGAAACTGACCCGTTAGAGCATCTTTAAGCGCATCGGCATGGACGATGAGCTGCTGAGACTTATAAAACGCAATCCGACGCGTGTACTCCGCACCCGGAATACTGCCGCGATCGCCGGGATGACGAAAAACATCATGGATTGTAGTCACCAGCGGCGGCATCCGATTCAGCAACAGGGTTAGGTCATACCAAAAATCATTGGTTTCTTGAACATGCAAGACATCGGGGTTAATCTCTCGAATCAGGCGCATCATAGCTCGCATTGAGGCAATATTGCGAATGTCGCGAATTCGCCCCTTGGGAAAAGTCCGCACCTTGACGCGTGGATCTAGCACATCTCGGCAGGTTGCTGAGAGCTTCTCAGGATGAATGAGCGTCACATCCACATGATCGGCTAAACCATTGGCTAGCCCAACCGTATATTCAGGAAAACAAAAATGGAGTAGTGCAACCTTCATCAGAATCTCTACCTATCGTTGCAACAGCTTGGCATAGGCGACCTTTGGCCCACCCAGATTGAAAATGACTACTGAGCCTAACAGCAGAGCATAAACGCCTGTAGACACTAACAGCACTACGGCAATGTGGCTGCCACTATGCTTGAGGAGCCAGAATACGAGCATCATCAGCCCGTTAACCAGCACAGGGCGGCGCATAATTCGCCAGAATCGCAGCGTAAACAAATTAACGCAAACGGCATATACATATTGAGTGCAGCTACTCAAACGCATAAATAGCACAGAAAAGGCCGCTCCCATCAGCCCAAATCTTGAGACTAAGAAAAAGCCCATCACGCTCGCAGTAATCGTAGTTGTGAGCACCTCACGCATATTGATTTTCTCAAAGTGGTTTGCGACTAGCAAATAACTCAGAGGACGGCTAAAAGCTGATGCCATTAATCCAAGCGATACAATACAGAGCGGTATGGCAGCAGCACTAAAATCTGACTTTTGATATACCAAAGCCAACAAATCTCCGCCAAAAAACGGCATACCAATAGTGATGGGCAACGCCACAAAGCAAAGCATTTCAATAATGCGCTCAGATAGCTGACGCTGCTTGCGTAACCCTAGCCCTACCGTCTTAGTCATGCTGGGGAATACACCCACCGTTAAGCTGCTAGAGAGAATATCAAACGGCTGCATCAACTGCACAATGGAGCCATACAGCCCGACAACAATTTCCCCACCGATCAGCGACAGAATCAACAGCTGCATTCGCGTGTTAATCACCGCTACGCCTTCAATGGCAATGAAGGTTCGCACTGACTTTAACGCTGTCCGAATAAACTCCCAGGAAATTTTCCATTTGGGCGTTACCATTCGCAGCACCAACCCCCACTCAATCAACAGAATCAGCGCTTCCGAAATTACGGTGATGATCGCCAGATCCACCACTCCATAGCCTGCCCGCATCGCCCAAATCATGACAACCAGGCGCAAGATATAAATGGGCACCGTACTAATGGTGATCAAATACATCTTCTCTTTGGCTTGGAAGACGGATTCGGTAATGTTGGAAATGGCAAACGGGAAAATTGCCAACCCCATGACATAACAAACCATTGAAGTGTCTGGCTTGTAGGGCAAGATAAAGATCAGCCCGGCCAGCATGGCGTATCCGACAAAGCAAAAAAAGAGCTGGAGTAGAGTTCCACTCACCAAATAGGTCGGCGTCTCGTCTGGATTACGCGACAGCTCGCGCGTAAATAAAACCTTAAACCCCTGAGAGGCAAGGCTCATAAAAATAAAATATAAGCCAAATGCTAGAAGATATTGACCTAGCTCATACGGCCCTAAGATGCGAGCAATAGACGCACTCAATACAAACGTCGCGATACTCTGAGTCAACCGGGTGACTAGAATCGAAAGAGAATTTCCAAGTAATCGACGTCCTAGCATTAGCAGATCTAATTCCAATAAAAGTTTGTCAACTGGGTGGGTCGATTATTCAAATCGAGGATGCCTTGCTATCAAACTTTATTTAATCCCGGATCTTTAGCGGCAGCCGAATGGGATAGGCGAGTTTCATAGGCGAGTTTGTCTTTGGTGAGATAGTATTGCCAACGGCGTGATAAAATAGCCTTAAGCTGTTGACCAAAATGGACAAAGAAATAGGGGTTGCGACCCATCTCAAGGAGAGCTAGGAGCAGCTTTTTCTGTTTTAGGGCTTCGACTACGCGGTAGTAGGCGCGGTTACGTTCAAATACACTGAGATTGTGCGAGAGCGCTTGGGCTAATTTGGGGTTGTTTCTGATTTCTGGCTGCTGCAAGAAACTCTGAGCCGCCCGACAATAGCCATTCAGGCGCGCTACTTTGCTTTGTTTGACAAGTGAGCCAGGACGGAATCGATAATAATAGTAGGCGTCAGGGATTAAAACATAGCGCGCTCCGATCGCCAAACACTTGAGGTAGAGCCAAAAATCTTGCCCCATCCGCAGGCTCAGATCATATTCAATGTGGTGATGGGTTAGGAAGCTGCGCTTGATCAGTGGCTTACTCAAACCCAAATGTAATCCCTTCTGGCCATACACATCTGTTTGGATAAAGAAGACTGGATCAATTCGTTGAGGGCTAGGGAAATCGTGACCACTCTCCCGAATTAGAGTGCTGCGGGGAGTATCTTCTCCGTCTTGAATGAAGTAGAGATCGTCTGCTACCATATCTGCTCGTTCGGCATAAGCGATTTGCAGCAGGCGCTCTAGCCTCTCTGGAGCATACCAGTCATCGGAGTCTAAAACGGCAATCCATTCGCCTCGTGCAGCTTGAATGGCTCGGTTACGGGCACCCGCAGCGCCCATATTTTGCTCATTCACAAATATTCGCAGTCGGCTGTCTTGGAATTGTTGGGCGATCGCCACCGTATCGTCGGTCGAGCCATCATCCACCACAATGACTTCAATATTTTTCAGAGTTTGCTCAAGCGCCGACTGGATCGATTGAGCAATGTAAGCTTCGGTATTGTAGGCCGGAATAATCACCGATATGAGTGGGATGACCGGTGTAGCTGCGGCAGAATTCATAAACGATGACCCTCAATAATCTCAGCTGAACTCATCTCACACTAATTTCAGCAGTCAGTTGATGAACGTTTTGGGCACAATATCAAAGATAGAACTAGTCAGCATTTATGCAAATGGGCTAGTTAGGTCATTAGGCCGATACAGCATCAGTCTAGGGGAATTGAGCAAGGGGCTTAAGCCCCTTGTTTAAGTTTGGATGGCATATCACTATCTAGGGTTAAATCTCAACTGGAGCTTTGCGAACAGACGCATCGAGGAGTGAGGTGCCGTCGTATTTT
>CASBQX010000074.1 GCA_949127925.1 Synechococcales cyanobacterium PMM_0002 | reverse complement strand
TACAGGTTGCACCAAACACACATCCAGATCAGCTCGGGCCGCAACGAGGGCGGCAGTGTATGCGGCAGCTGATCCCCCTACCACTAGCACCGCGCAGGTGAGGGTTTGGTCACTGTCTAATCGGGTAAAGGCTCGATTTTCAAACACGCCGTTGCGGTGGCGAAGAGAGTCTGGCATGGGTAGGAATAGGAACTCAATGTACCAAGAACTACACGCTGACCACGCCGATTTTCAGATCAAATGTGCCAGATATTTATTTGAGCGCCACGCGAGACGCTCCACCATACTGTTGTAGATCTGATATCAAACCTGATTGACAATAAGCACCACGAAGCAATGGGACTTGCATTCTCTAGAGCCACAGATGTCGTTGAGCCAGACTTAGGGTTTGAGTTCAAGTTCTATACTGGGACAGACAGCATTGGGTATTACACTAGGGTATTGGGCGGGGAGGATTACAGCGTTGAGAACATTCATCTTGACGTCACGCCAATCCAGCTGAGTGACCCGCTATATCAGCAGCGATATCAGAAAAACTGAGGCATTTTGTTCAAGGCTAAAACGCGCTCAGTTTCAGCAATCGGTAACTGGCTGTAGAGCGAGTCTACAGCCAACGGTTAAAGAATCGTTTTTGCCCCATCAACAATCAAGGACGCCCCATGCATCAAAGCTGGAGCATCAGTGGCCAAAAATAGAGCAACCTGAGCAATTTCTTCGGGGGTGCCCAAGCGCCCGATCGGCATGGAGGCAATCCCCTGCGCTTTGGCGGCTAACGGATCAGCATCTAGATCAAATTCCTGTTGCAGCATTGGTGTATCAATCGGGCCAGGGCAAAGTGCATTAATGCGAATATTCGACTGCGCATATTCCAATGCCAATGCCCGAGTAAACGAAAGCACCGCTCCTTTACTAGCACAGTAGGCGGTGTAGAGGGGCTGAGCGACAACCGCTAGCTCTGATGCTGTATTGATGATGACACCGCCTCGGTGCTGCATCTGAGGAATCACCTGTTGACACAAATAGAAAACAGATAGGAAGTTAACCGCTAGGATTTGCTCTACCGTGACTGCATCCGTCTCCAGGAACGGAGTGACAGCAGATATACCCACGTTGTTGTAGAGAATGTCGATTTGTTTACAGGTTTCTAGGCATTGGCCTACGCTCTCGATACAGGCAGATTGATTGGATAGATCGGCAGGGTGAAAATGAAATAGTTGGCCTTGAGTTTGCAGTTCTTGCGCCAAGGCTTGACCCGCTTGCAAGTTGCGATCGAGGCCAAACACAACTGCGCCCTGCCGACAAAATAATCGCGCGGCGGCCTGCCCAATGCCCGACCCTACTCCTGTAATTAGTGCGACTTTGCCTGCGAGTCGGTTCATGATGGTTGTGGCGCAATAGAGTTCAGATGCATCAGCTTGCTCAAATCAAGATCCAAGAGGATTTGTGGTTCAGGCAAATGAAGTCAACTCGATTGTACTGCCATAAAAGCGTCAGAATTAGCAGCATGGTTGTGGATAACGCAGCTAAATTCACAAAAATTGCGTTGGTGCATCAATAACTGCAAAAAAATTGCTAAATTCAGCAGGTCTTGATCCCAACTTGATCCCAATATGTTGCATGAAATACATCTTAAGCCGATCGCCAGCTTTATGCTGAATCTAAGGCTGTGTGACTCGGGTGTCGCGCCGTGCAATGCCCACGACTCAAGATCACAGTTAAGGAAATGATCACGAACTATGACTGTAGCCACAACCCCAGACTTTAATTTTTACATCAATCGCCGCACTCATTGGACAAGCTATCTGGTCAATGGATTGGCGATCGCCTATGTTTTGCTGGGCTATGGGTTTGCCGTTTTCTGCCTGACGCAGCCCAGCGGCTGGGTCAATCTGATCGGTGTGGGTTTGCTGATTCATACGCTGGTTTGGGCAGCCTATTTTGTCCATGAATTTGTTCACGGCACCATTTTTCGCTATCCAATATGGAACGCTGTATTCGGTCAAATTATGCTGTTGATCACAGGGTCTTGCTACAGTGACTATCGCGACATTGCCAGCAACCATCTGGCGCATCACAAAAATCGGGCTGACTTTTCCGTTTTTTCCATGCCTGTTTTTTTGCGATCGCTGCCCAAGCCCGTCCTCCAAACTATCGTTGTGTTGGAATGGCTCTATTTTCCTGTAATCGACTTCCTGCTGCGCTGGCTCAATGCGATTTCACCTTTTTTAGGCCAATCGCGCCGAGATGAGCGATCGCGCAACGCAGCATTACTTCTGTTGCGCGGTAGCCTATTTACAGCCCTGGCTGTTTATTCTATTAAGGCGATCGCCCTCTACTTCTTGAGCTACATTTGCTTCATCAATATTTTGCGGTTCATTGACTGTTTCCAGCATACCTATACTGTGTTTCGGCTAGGTCAACCGCTGCCCCAGTATAGCCTTGAGCACGAAGAAGTGAATACCTTTTCTAATGTAATTTCACGCCGTTGGGCCTGGTTAAACTTACTGCTGCTAAATTTTTCTTACCACAATGCCCATCATCGAGTCATTCGCTGCCCCTGGCACCTTTTACCACAGCTAGATGCAGAACTATATTCACGCGACTATCGGCAATGTGTCACGCTGGGCAGCCTAATCAATAACTACCACCGCTTCCGAGTTCACCGTTTGTTCAACGATCAAGGTGTCGTTTTAGATACAGAAAATGGCCTGAACTTAGAGCAATTTGTCGGAGCGATTGGCGTTTCTTTTTTATTCACCCGCGAGCCGTTAGACTGGCTACAGCTGCCTGCAACTGACGATACAACCATCCCATCTACATAGGAGTCCTGAATGCATCCGTTGATGATGGGTTCTCTCAGTTGGGTAGAGTATCGAGCACGAATTCGCGATTCCCAAGCAATTGTCTTCATCCCTTGCGGAGCCTTAGAACAGCATGGGCCACATTTACCGTTAGGGACAGATGCGCTACTGAGCACGGCGCTGGCTCAAAGCGTTGCTGAGCAAGTAAAGGGTCTGGTTGCACCCACATTTAGCTATGGCTATAAATCTCAGCCGAAGTCAGGCGGGGGGCAGCATTTTCCAGGGACTACCAGTCTAGATGGCAACAGCTTAAGCCAGATGCTGCGAGATGTAGTGCGGGAATTGGCTCGACAGGGTGCTACCAAAATTGTCGTGGTGGATGGACATTACGAAAACCAATGGTTTTTAACCGAAGGGATTGACCTAGCGTTGCGAGATGTCGGTAGTTCTGCATCACTGCGAGTCATGCGCTTGGAGTATTGGGACTTTTTTACAGAAGCAGTGTTAGAACAAGTATTCCCAGAGGGCTTTCCTGGCTATGCCTTAGAACATGCTGCGGTGATGGAAACCTCGTTGATGCTGCACTATCATCCTGACTTAGTGCGGCTAGATTTGATTCCAGATGACAAGCCTGCGGACTTTCCACCCTATGATATGTTTCCGCCGCATCCTGAATGGGTGCCAGCTTCAGGGGTATTGTCTTCGGCCAAGTCGGCCACAGTGGAAAAGGGACAGTTAATGGCGACTCAAGTGGTAAACAGCATTGCAGCAGCCATTGACCATGAGTTTAAGATAGAGCGTTAATGGTGGCAGTTAATGCTTGTGAGGTCGCAGCAGGGTCAAAAATTCATTGGATATTTCTAGTTGTGTTAACGCAATACATTGGGTTATGGAAGCGCGAATCCATTCAATTGGCGGATGCAGCTCCAAAGGAAAATGAGACCGTTTTTTGGCTTCAAGCTGAACAGTATTTTGCTGATATTCGCATTCCTTTCGATCAACCGCGCCTGCCGCCCCGCACGTCTTTATTTGATTTAGCAGCAGCCGAACTGCCCGAGTTTGCTAACTTTAATGCTTTTGCCGGCACAATCGATGCGACTGAGAGCTGGATTCGCTGGAATCGCACGATTGACTTTAAACCTAATCCAAGTCGGATTGATCAGGGCAGCGTCCATTTTGAAGATCGCAATCTAATTGAGATTGGTGAATTTGAGTTTGAGAATACAGTCCAGCAATATCGAGAGATCTGGGTACCACAATCGCATGCTGTTAGCGATCGCCTAGTGTTGGAACTCGCTCAGGAGCTGAATGCTACCACGCAAACTGTCACGCATCCTAAGGCTCTCTGGGTAACGGTTGGAGCACACTTTATTCGGATCTATGACGCTCGGATGTATCCGCCAGATTTTGTGGCATCCAGTGACCTGTCGGGTGCAGCGCTGAAGCAGTTGATGCACTTCCAAGTCGATTATGGCAGGCGATATGGCGACACTCCTTGGCAAATTCTGCTGTCCAATGATCCAAGCCGGGTTGGCACTACGCTACAGGCAAGACCAAACTATCAGGCTCGGTGGCTAGACGATAAATTCATCGAAAGCTGGTGTTCTAGCGCTGGAGAAACGCTAGAGCACCACTGGCATGTGCGAGAACTTACAGCAGATCAGACAGCAGATCGGGAATTAAATCGCCTAACTTTTCTTGCACAAAGGCCGTAATTTGGCGATCGCCCTCTGTCCAAATCCGAGGCTGGCCAAACACACACGGCTCCAAAATGCCGTATAGCTCTCCGTTATAGTAAATGGGAGCATGGATCAGCGCCCGATGGCCAAACCCCTCTCGTTCGTAGACGACATTCACCACATCTGCGGCTGCGGTTTCAATGTCATCCACAAATACGGCGTCTGAGGTGCGGAACGCGATCGCCATCAGCGGATCTTTGACCGCCACATCATCGCCTTCTTCAATCCATGTGCCTCCCGTGAGGTTGGGATCATCGGGGCTGTGGCTGTAGCAATGGGTAATTCGACCTTGCCCAGTTTGAGGACGGCGCAGATACAGGAAGCAGCGATCGCACGCCAATGCGTCGCAGAGGGCTGGCATTAAGGCTGTGCAAATTCGATCAGGCGTTCCTTGATCAAATATTTTTTCTATGGCAATCGGCACGGTTACAGGCATAATTTGCGTACATATTTGATCGACGGTGGTGATGTAAGCGAAGACATCACTCATACACAGCAGAGCTGCCGCCTGATGCTCTGGAGATACGGCTGCTACCGCATCTTGGGGAACTAAAACTCGGTAGTCTAGATTGCGCGCCGTGTAAACGGTACTCATCACACAAACATGCGTTGTCACACCGCAACAGATTAAATTCTCCTGTTTTTGACAGCGCAGGAGCAAGTCTAGATCCGTGCCTAAAAAGCAATCATACCGACGCTTGTTCCGAATCCGGTAGTCTTGTGGTCGAACATCTAATCCCTCGATTAGCTCACAACCAGGAGTATTTTCTAGGCAATGAATCGGGTCATACTCCAATTCAATGCCGTAGTCACTACCATCTGGGCGGTGCATTTCGTGGGTAAAGATAATGGGGATTCGTAGCAGCCTCGCCCAGGCTATCAGCCGATTAATAGCAGGAATGATGGCGCGCCCTTCGGGAGTTTCCTGCACCGCTGCCGCTGCGACAAAATCATTTTCCATATCAATCACCAGGAGAGCAGTATTCCTAGCGTTAATTTTGGCTGTAGGAAGCGGGCGAATCAAAGGCTGCATCCCAACTACTCTCCGCAATCAATGCAGCTTTAAAGCGATTTTACGATCGAATCGTCATACAAAGAGGTGATATCCATCAGCTCGGGCAGCAGTTTAGAGTCGTAGGCCACTTTAACCGTTAATTCCAGGTTCTTCATCATATTATTGGGGTCACTGGGGTTAAAGGCGATCGCCTTATTGCCCTCAATATCAAAAATCTTCACACCCGCAATCTGTCCCTTCATTTCTGCCTCAGAAACGCCCAACTTGGTAGCAGCAATTTTAATCGCTTCGGCATCGCCGCCATTCACAAGTTTTACAGCTTTGTCACAGGCTCGGATATACGCCTGAAGATCGGCTTTTCGCGTTTCAATTATGGTTTGCCGGGTGACAATCGTATCTACAATTAGGTTAGTGCCCTTGGTACTGAAGATGACCTCGCCACCCCCCTCTTTAGCCGCTTTGGTCATCCAAGGTTCGTAGGAGACAGCCACATCAACTCGCTTGGCGGCAAAGGCAGTAGCCGCGTCGGCAGCGGTTAGGTCTTTAATGACAATATCCTTTTCAGTTAGCCCACCTTTTTCTAGGTAGGCGCGCAGCAAAACATTTTGAAACAACAGGTTTTCCCGCCCAACTGTTTTGCCCTTGAGATCCGCAGGGCTATTAATATCGCGTCCGAGAATGCCATCAGAACCATCGGAATAATCCACCACATAAATCATGCGGATGGTCGGATCTTTATGAATCATCTCGATCGCGTCACCAGAGGTGGTACAGGCAACATCCACTTTGCCTGCCAAAAACCCGGTAATCAGTTCACTAGCACTCTGGAAAAAAGTTTCCTGAACATTGATGCCTTCTGCTTTGAAGAAGTCTTTACCCGTGGCCGCATAGTGGCCTGAGTAACCGGGCCACGGGCTAATCCCAACACTCAGGGTTGGAGTGGCGGTAGCGGAGGACGTAGACGATGTAGACGATGTTGTGCAGCCGTGGAGCGCTACTCCTCCAGCCAAACCACCCACTAGCCAGAGTGCCTGACGACGCGAAATTTTTTGAGGAAAATTACTCATGATCTAAAGCTGCTTGTCGCACTCCGCAAAATTAACCTTAAGCAGTCATTAAACTGAGTTCTGAACGACAGGAATGTTAGAAAAGATACAATCGCTTGATTAAAACCTGTGGAATTACATTCTGATCGCCAGAGAAATTGCTAATCACGATTGAAAATTGGCTTGATATTTGCGAAAAAATGAATGTACACCTCTGCAACTCAGGTTTCCTGAACCTTATTTTGCCATTAATCATCGAACAGTCGAGCTATCTTTTCTGAGGCAAAACCATAAAGGAATCGTTAGACTGTAGAGCAAAGGAGCGGCGATCGCAAAAGCCACACCGGGTGACAGCCACCCCAAATGTCGCTTAACCAATGTCCGAAGCATCTAAATTGTTACTCAATTGTGTACTCCAGGCACCGCAGCGCAGATTCTGTAAACGCGCTTGGTCAGAATCCTTCAGAATCCTAATGACGAGTCTGGTCTGCCCAAGGGGTCAAGCGTCGAGACAGCCACTTGAGGCTGTAGTCAATGACTAAACCAATCAGGCCGATAATTGCAATGCAGAACAGTACTTTTTCTGTTTGGAGAAATCGCTGCGCCTGGATAATCTTAAAGCCCAAACCGCTCTGCGCTGCCACCAGTTCAGCAATCACTAGGTAATTCCATGCCCCAGAAATATTGACGCGCAGCGTATCTAAAACACTAGGAAAGATGGCAGGAACAATCACCTTGAACAGCACATCGCGGCGGTTTGCGCCCAATGTATAGGCAACGTTGACCATTTCAGTGGGAATGAATTTAACCGCATCGGAAACCATAATTGCGTTGTATAAAACGACGCCAAGCGTCACAATTAGGATCTTCGCTTCTTCGCCTAACCCAACCCAAATGATGATCAGCGGGACAAATGCCGTAACGGGCATATATCGAACCGTGCCGACGAATGGGGCAAAAAGACTACTCATGCTGCCGAATGTCCCCATGGCAACTCCCATGGGGACGCCAATCAATGCCGCTGCCAGAAACCCTGCTAAGACGCGGCCACAGCTGACGAAGACATCGTTGAGCAGATTATCTTGCGTAAACATAGTGAACCCGGCTTGCAGCACTGCCGTGGGCGTAGGCAGAAACATTGACGGCACTAGTCCGGCATAGCTAACAGCCGCCCACAGCAGTAGCGGCACGGCTAAAGACACCAACACGAGCAGCAGCCCTAGCTTGCGAGGAAACGCCTGACGAATATTCCAAAATACAGAGGGCTGAAGATAGCGATATTGACGAGATTCATCCAAAAGGTTGGGTTGATTTAGACTAGATTGAGCCACCAGCGGTATTCCCTCCATCAATAGATAAACAGCTTCCCGTTGCGTATTCGGCATGTGCCAAAAAATAGGCCGCTTCTGCCACTTCTAGCGCCGAAGCAAAGCGTTGAATCGGCAACATGGTCTTCCAATGAGCCATCTCTGCCTCTGGCATCTCTTCCGTCATCGGAGTATCTACCGGGCCAGGACAAAGGGCGTTAATCCGCACACCTTGGCGGGCATGATCCAGCGCCATTGCTTTGGTCAACAGCACAACGCCACCTTTAGACGCACAATAGGCCGCAAGGTTTCGCCCCCCTGTAAGCCCCGCGTCTGAGGCGACATTCACGATCGATCCTTGGCCGCGATCAACCATGTGTTTGAGCACGGCTTGATTCACCAGATAGGTGCCTTTGAGGTTGATATTAATCGTCTCATCCCACAGCGCCTCATTGGTATCTAATATAGTCCCTTCGTGGGCAATGCCTGCGGCATGAATCAGAATGTCGATTGGCCCCCAGGCCGTTGTGACCGCATCTACCATTTGATTCACCTCTATCAAGCTAGACACATCGGCGGTGACGGCCATGGCCAGTCCTCCGGCACTGAGAATTGCCTGCTTGACTGCTTCTAGGGGCTGTTTGCGTCGAGCGGCGATCGCCACCTGGTAGCCACGTTCGGCAAACAGCATGGCCGTTGCTTTGCCAATTCCAGAATTTCCACCCGTAACCAATGCAATAGCCATAGAGATAGAGATAGAGATAGCAACTAGAAGAATTTGAGATACCGTTGCAGTTCCCAGTCCGATACATGGTTGTGATACTCATGCCATTCTTGGGTTTTAAAATCTATATAGGTTTGATACATCAGCGAACCCATGACTTGTTCACTGAGCGGATCGGTAGAAAAAGCGGCGATCGCTTCTCCTAAGTTGCGGGGTAGAAACTGAATACCCATGGCTGCAAGCTGATCGAGAGAATGGTTGTACATGTTCTCTGTGTGGGGTTCACCCGGATCGAGCTGTTCTTTGATCCCCTCTAGGCCAGCCGCCAAAATCATTGCCGCGCCCAGGTACAGGTTGCTAGAAATATCGGCAGCGCGACACTCGACTCGGCCACCGCCTAGGGGAATCCGCAGCATATTCGTCCGGTTATTGTCGCCATAGCAAATGTAAACAGGTGCCCAGGTAAAGCCCGACATGCTGCCTCTGGGCACCAGTCGTTTGTAGCTGTTGACCGTCGGGGCAATGACGGCACAGATCGCCGGAGCATGTTTGAGCACCCCGGCAATAAACTGATAGCCCAATTTAGATAGACCACAGCCGCGCGGATCATCCGATGCTTCAAACAAATTCGCTCCGGTCTGGAGGTCTGCCAACGACATATTGTAGTGCGCGCCACTGCCCGTGCGATTGGCGAAGGGTTTGGGCATAAAGGTGGCAAAATAGCCGTATTTTCTAGCAATTTCCTTCACCATCAGCCGGAAAAACGTCAGCCGATCGGCCATTTTGAGGGCATCACAATAGGCAAAATCTGTTTCAAACTGGCCGTTGCCGTCTTCATGGTCAAAGGAATAAACATCCCAGCCTAGCCCATTCATGGCTTCGACAATTTCACTCACCCAGGCGTAGTTGTCTAACAGCCCCTGAACGTCGTAAGCAGGTTTGGCTAAGATATCGCGATCGCTCACCGGCACGACCTGACCATCCTCGGTTTCCTTGAGAATAAAAAATTCTGTTTCAATTCCCAGATTAAACGTAAAGCCCATTGCCGCCGCCTGCGCCAGCACCTGCTTGAGAATGCCGCGACAGCACGCATCAAAGGGTTTACCTTTCAAATAGAGGTCGCTGGCAAACCAAGCAATCTGCGAATTCCAAGGCAAAATAGTGGCCGAATCCGGATCTGGGTGGGCAGACACCTCTTCATCGCTAATATCTTGGGGAACGCCATCCAGTGCCGCTCCCGTAAATAGCTCAGATCCGGCCATCATTTGCCCCATGTGGGCCAGCGGCACAGCTTTTGCTTTGCACATCCCGTGAATATCAACAAAACTGGCCAAGGCATATTTCACGCCCTGATCTTCTAGGGATTGTTTGAGCGCTTGGAGTTCAGGCGTTTGCAGTTTAGACATCTGTAGTAGGAAAGCTAAGTGTGAAGGCTAAGTGTGAAAGCTAAGTGTGAAAGCTAAAGTGTGAAAGTTGCGGCAGCGCTACCGCCGACCCGATAGGTCCTCCATCAGGAGTTCTTGGAACCGATGCACACCGACCTCACGGCTAGGGGAAAACGGCCCAGCCACGTAGCCCGGTGATTCCACCCCTTTTTGCACCAGCGGCAGCAAGTCCATATCTTCCTGCTGCACGCGATCATACAAGGTAATCAGCCGCTCTAAATTCTCGGGAGACTGGGCAGCGGCTGTATTGGGAACCAGCCATTCCCAGCGAATCCGCGTTCGTGAGGCTGACTGTGGATCGATGGTGTAAACAATAATGCTCTCAGGGCAGGCAATCCAGGCAAAGTTTGGCCAGAAGCTCACAATAGAAGAGCTTTCCATCAACCGTTCTGGCAATCCTGCCTGGATTAGCTCTGGCTTAAATCTATTGTTGCCATCACTATCCTTGGGATGGGGGGTTTGCTGTAGATAGTAATAGTGGCGAGCTTCACATCGAATCAAATCATAGCTATTGTTCCACGACACCTCGTTTGTACTGTAGCTGGATTTATGCACGACAGGCTCGTGATAGTTTTCTGCATTGTTTTCAACATACAGTTTCCAATTGGTGTCCGTGTAGTAATCAACGCTATGAACTCGTTTCCATTCGCTGGCCTGATAGCCGTCAAACAGGGCGGGTAATTCATGCAGTTGAGCCTCGAACGGTTCGCACTCCGCCGCCATGTTGACAAAAATAAATGGACCCCAACTTTCTACATAGACGGCTGTCAGGTTGTGATCAGCCGGATTAAAATCCTCATAGTCTTCGAAGTTGGGAGTTCCCCGCAGATTGCCTTCTAGATCAAACGTCCAGGCATGATATGGACAAATGAACCGATTACATTCACCACTGCCAATGGCCACGGGTGCTGCCCGATGCGGACAGACATTATGGAACGCGCGCAATACGCCCTGGCGATCGCTCACAATCAGCAGTGGAATTTCGGCAATACTGGTGGTGAAATAGGAATTGGTGCCGCTCAGCTGGCTAAGATGGCCAACATAAATCCAGGTTTTGCTAAAAAATAGCTGTCGTTCTAGTTGGTACACTGCTTCAGAGGTGTACATGAACGACGGAAAGGATTTAGCCCGTTTGTAGGACATGGGCTGCCATGTTTTGAGATAGTTAGCTAGATTGGCATCTTGAATAGACTCTAGAATGCCGACGTGGTCAGATTTAGGATGATTAATTTTCGAGATCCTGTCTGCGATCGCCATTTCAGTTACTCCTGTCGATTAACATGATTGATTAGCAGATTAATGAGGGGGCATACTCCAAGCAGAGGGTCGGCACTGCCCACCACACCCTGTCAGGGTAAGCTTGGCGGCATCTCCTCTAGCGGTGTGCCCTCTACTAGCGCCTGTTTTAATTGCAGGCTCAATTCTGCAATGCAGGTTGCCAAGATTTCTTGACCAAAACTCAAATCAGCTTTGCTAGGAGCACCTACTCCCCCATGCACACTCTCTTTGTTGACGGTGTAGGCAAAAAAGCAGCCCGCCGAGCGATCGGGTTCATCCACCGCTTTATCTAGCTGCACCAAGTCAGGCCGCAGCGCCAGCATCACCGATGTTTCGGCACAGTTGGCGTGAAAATTAGCGGCATCGTGATGATAGAACTCGTGGACTTGAGGCGAGATTTCCCAAATCGATCGCAATCCAATTCGCAGGTCGGGGTAGCGGTGGCGCACGTTTTCTAGGCCGCAGCGCAACGGTGCCCAATTGGTGACATGGCCATTTAACAACAAAATTCGGCTAAAGCCAGCGCTACACACCCATTCTGCAATTTCTAAAACTAGAGCAGATAGGGTTTCTGGACGCAGAGAAATTGTCCCTGCCCATTTTTTGGAATGCCCGAGGGAACAGCCGTAGGGCAGCGCGGGCAGTACCGGAATCCCCGTTTGGGCAGAGACGCCATGGGCTACGGCGATCGCCGAAAAGGTATCCACTCCCACGGGCAAATGCAGCGCATGTTGCTCTGTGGCTCCCACTGGCAAAATTACCATATCCATGCCGCTAGCTCTTAGATCTGTGATTTGCTCCCAGGTGAGTTCGTCCCACAACACCGGTGATGGATTGGAATTAGTCACTAGGGTTCAGACCTCGCTGGAGTGGCGATCGCGTTCATAATTAGCTCTTGAAACAGATGCGTTCCGACCTCGCGGGTGGGGGAAAGCCGCCCCTGCCGATAGCCCATCGATTGGATCCGGGTTTGTACAGCAGGCAACAAATCTAGATCTTCTTTTTGAATATTGTCAAAGAACTCAATCAGCGGTTCCAGGTTTTCCGCAGACATTGCGGCCTCAGTATTGGGTACTAGCCAATCCCAGCGAATCCGAGTGCGCTTGGGTCCCTGCGGATCAATCAGATAGATAATGGCACAGGTGGCAGAGGTAATCCAGGCAAAGTTGGGGAAAAAGCTGATGGTCGAAACGCCCGCCATTTCGCGCTCGTTCAACCCCTGCATATAGAGATCAGGATTGAGCGCGGTCGGCAGCGCATCATTACCAAAAAAGGGCGTGTATTGCAGGTAGTAATGGTGCCTTGCCTCCGCCTCAACGCTCTGATAATACTTAGCCAAGATTGGATGCACCGACGGTTCGTGATAGCTCTCGGTATTGTTTTCTACATACAGCTTCCAGTTCGTATCTGTCCAATAATCAATGCTATGGACGCGCTGCCAATCTTTCAACCGATAGCGCTTGAATAGTTCAGGCAATTCTCCAAGCTGTGTCCAGAGCGGTTCACAATTGGGATCCAAATTGACAAAAATGAATGATTCCCACAGGTCTACTCGAACCGATGTGAGGGCGTGAGCCGTCACATCAAACCCTTCTGCGGTTTCCATGTCTGGAATGCCGCGCAGGTTACCTTCTAGGTCAAAACTCCAGGCATGATATAAGCAGGTGAGGCGATTGCATGTACCACTCCCCATGACCACGGGACCCGCTCGGTGGCTGCAAATATTATAGAATGCCCGCAGTTCATCGTCTTTATTTTTCAAAATCACCAGAGGTTGCTCGGCGATATCGACGGTGAAATACGAACCCGCACCGTCTAACTGGCTGATGTGCCCAACGTAATACCAGTATTTGCCAAAGACTTGCGCTTGTTCCAGTCGATAAATCTCAGGCGAATAATATACTTCAGCAGGTAAAGTCACAGCGTCATGGGTCAGCGATCGCCGCTGCCACGACCGCAGCATTTCTGTATTCTGGTCGAGGGGACTGGTCTTGAGTGGAATGGAATTCATTACGCCTATAGCTTCCGTATATATTCAGTCAGGGTCGCTCTTAATTTTTGCGGAGGAATCAGAATCAAATCTGCTGTGACTTAAGGTTCCAACAGTCTATGAACGACTTAATTTTCTAGTTTGTATCTATGAATACGAACTAAGAATATCCTCAGATTTTTTTATCCTTTCGGCTTCACTCAATAAAAACAGGGCAGAAATCAGGGCAAAATCAGAGCAAAATCAGAGCAAAAATGTCTCTGATTTAACATTCTCAATTATTCCTATGAGCTTAACTGTAAATAGCCGACTCTCAATTGTCTTACCCAACAGGATTTTGCAGACCATGCTTGATGCCCGCCCAACACATAGCTCGCGGGATCGCACAGCTGACATAGGTGACGAATTGAATGACTTAAGCCATCCCAAATTGGAAGTTCAAGAGCTGTTTAAGTCATATCCAATTCAGGGAAAGCAGCAATTGATGGTGCTACAGGACATCAATTTTAAGCTGTATCCTGGAGAGTTTGTTTGTTTAGTTGGCTCATCGGGATGCGGCAAATCGACTCTGCTTAATATTGTGGCTGGGCTGGTTCCGCCGTCCGCAGGGCAAGTTTTGGTCGATGGTCGAGCTGTTACAGGTCCCGGCTCCGATCGAGGCATGATCTTTCAAGGCTACACGCTCTACCCGTGGCTGACCGTGTCGCAAAATATTGCCTTTGGGTTGCAGCTGCGCAAATTGCCAAAGGCTGAGCAGCGCGATCGCATTGCCTATTTTCTCAATGTTGTCGGGTTAACTAAATTCGCAAATGCGTTTCCCAATCAGCTTTCGGGTGGCATGAAGCAGCGGGTGGCGATCGCCCGTGCCATTGCCAATGAACCCGCCGTGCTGCTGATGGACGAACCCTTTGGCGCACTCGATGCCCAAACAAAGGAGCAAATGCAGCAGTTTTTGCTGGAGCTTTGGGAGAAAACTCATACCACCGTGCTGATGATCACACACGATGTGGAAGAAGCAATCTTTCTGTCTCAGCGTGTCTATGTCATGGGTTCAAGTCCGGGTCGGATGCAGCTGGAAATAGCAGTCGATTTGCCGGAGCATCGTGACCTGGAAATGAAGCTGTCATCCGAGTTTTTGGAGATCAAGCGAGTCATTGTGCATGAGTTGCGGCATGACGCCCATTAAGGTTCAGTGGATGATACCTGTCTAGGTGTTAAATCCAGGCGAGAGAATATATTTCATCGGGGTCTAGTTCGTCCAGAATCGTTATAAAAAGAGCTTTTCAGGACTTTCCAG
>CASBQX010000073.1 GCA_949127925.1 Synechococcales cyanobacterium PMM_0002 | reverse complement strand
GTTTCACTAATAGAACTAAGGTGAACCGAATCGCAGCAAATGGGGCTAAGTCTTTTGACCTCACTTTAGCCTCGCTTTGACCCCACGTTAGCCCTGCTTTGACTCCACAACTGACATTGGAAATCAGCTTCTGGGGCTGGAACTCAATACTTCTTCTAAGTAGTCCTCCTTTATGGGCTTTAGGAGAATCGTGAAAATACGCAAAAAAAGGTGGCTCTGATTAAAAAATCAGGGTTTCTACGGACGCTCTCTCGGGGGCATATCCAGCACTCTCTCGCTCTTATATAGAGTAGGAAAGATTCAGCTTGATCTAGAAAGCATCAGTGCAAGATTCTGCTAGGTGCTGCTGGCTGCTGTCGGGTTAAGGGTGTAGTGAACGAAATGGTTGGGCGATCGCTTCTGGGTTCTCAGGCAGGGTATTTTCCCAATAGCGTTGATTTCAGGGTTGATGGTGGTCGCTCAGGGCGATCGCATCATGTCCTGCTTGCCGCAGTCGTTCGATTAGGTCGAGCGGCAGATCTTCATCAACGGTGAAGCTCTAAATCATATTTTAGCTGGCCTGGTTTTACGAGAGCTGAAGAGTTTGCTGAGAGTAGTGTACCATCATGGGATACGAGGGCGAACGATTAGCCATAGGAGTGTTTCATGCTGTTCGGTTTAGGCTGGCCCGAAGTCACTATTATTGCGATTGTGGCGATTCTCATTTTTGGCCCCAAAAAGATTCCTGAGCTAGGAGGTGCATTGGGCAAAACGCTGCGTGGATTTAAAGAAGGGATGGCAGAGGCAGACGATGAGGCCACCGATCACGATGCAGAACGCGATGGGTAGGTAGCGCCGTCGAAATGTTGATCCGATACGGCAAAGCGGCAGTACCAGATTGGTGCTGCCGCTCTAATATTGGGCTGTTGCTAAAGCATCAGCGTTATGGCAAGCCGCGAGAGTTGACGTATTCTTCCAAACTCGTTTCGGTGGGTTGCGCTGGGGATGCCTCTGCGGCAGGTTCAGCAGTGGGTTCGGGTTCGGGGGTAGCCGGAGTGGTTGTCTGGAGGGCGATCGCTTCTTGCAACGGACGACGAGCATCGATTAAGGCGATCGCGCGGGTCACAGTTTCGGGCAAAATCACTACCAGCGAGTCTTTTGGCGCTCGGTCTAAGGCCGTATTCACCGCTTCAGTTTCGTTCAAGCACACCTCATAATTCAGATTAGGCTGAATTTGGCGGATGCCTTCAACAATTAGCTCAGCGGCATTGCCTCTGGGGCGACCTCTGGTGTCGTCATCTTCTTTTACATAAATCCGGTCGAAGATAGCGGCAGAGAGCCTGCCCAGTGTAATGAAGTCCTCATCGCGGCGATCGCCAGGTCCACCCACAACGCCGATCCGTTCGCCCTGCCAGTTGCGCACAAACCCGCCCAGCGCCTCATAGCTATGGGGATTATGGGCATAATCTACTAGCGCATGGAACTCACCTAGATTGAACAGGTTCATCCGTCCAGGAGTTTGGTTGGCCGAGGCTTGGAAGGTGGCTAGTCCGGCTCGAATTTCTTCAATCGGCACCCCTTGAGCAAAGGCGGCTAGGCAAGCAGCTAGGGCGTTGGCAATCATGAACGGAGCGCGTCCACCCATCGTCAGCGGCACATTCACGGCCTGCTCAATCCGCAGCGTCCAATCGCCCTTCAAAATCGAAATGTAGCCACTTTCGTAGACGGCGGCTAGCCCACCCTGTTGAGTATGGGTTTTCACGATCTCGTTCTCTGGATTCATGGAGAAGTAGGCAATTTGCGCCTTGACTCGCCGCGCCATTGCCGATACGAGTGGGTCATCTGCATTCAGCACTGCATAGCCATTCGGGCTAGCCGTTTCGACGACGACACTCTTCAGGTGTGCCAGGTCTTCTACGGTGTCGATATCGCCAATCCCGAGGTGGTCAGCGGCAACGTTCAAGACCACGCCCACGTCGCACTGGCTAAAGCCCAATCCTGAGCGCAGCAGCCCTCCGCGTGCTGTTTCTAGGACGGCCACTTCAACGGTGGGATCTTGCAAAATTACCTGGGCGCTTTGAGGCCCTGTGGTGTCGCCCTTTTCGACCATGTAGTCGCCAATATAAATGCCGTCAGTGGTGGTGTAGCCCACAACCTGTCCTGTTTGCCTAAAAATATGGGCAATCAGTCGGTTGGTCGTTGTTTTGCCATTGGTTCCCGTGACTGCAATCAGCGGTACTCGGTTGGGACTGCCTGCTGGGAACAGCATGTCGATAATGGCCTCACCCACGTTCCGGGCTGTGCCTTCACTGGGAGAGAAGTGCATCCGTAGACCAGGAGCCGCATTCACCTCCACAATGACGGCATCGACCTCACGCATGGGCTTGGCGATATCGAGGGTAACCATGTCAATGCCGGCAATATCTAGCCCGATGATGCGGGCAACCCGCTCAGCAATCCAGACATTTTCGGGGTGAATGTCGTCGGTGCGATCGATCGCTATCCCGCCTGTACTCAGGTTTGCAGTGGCTTTGAGATAACACACTTGACCCGGCGGCAAAATGCTATCGATGCTGTAACCCTGCTGCTCTAGCAGTTGAAATGCAGAGCGATCAAGCTCAATTTGGGTCAGCACGTTCTCGTGCCCAGCCCCTCGACGGGGGTCGCGGTTGATGATTTCAACGAGTTCGGCCACGGTAGATTTGCCATCGCCAATCACGTTGGCAGGCACGCGTTCTGCCACCGCCGCCAGCTTGCCGCCCACTAGCAAAATCCGGTGGTCGCGCCCCACATAAAACCGCTCTACAATCACCGATTTAGATTTGGACTCGTCTTGTGCCGCTTCGTAGGCTTCTTCTGCCACTGCCAGCGAGTTGACGTTGATTGTGATGCCGCGCCCGTGGTTGCCGTCCAAGGGCTTAATCACAATTGGGAACCCACCGACATCGGCGATCGCTTGCTCCAGTTCATCTAGGTAATAAATCACGGTGCCACGCGGCACGGGCACACCCAGATCGCCCAGCAGGCGCTTGGTGCCTTCCTTGTCGCTGGCTAGCTCTACCCCCAAAATCCCGGTGCCGCTGCTGAGGCTGGCCTGAATCCGCTTTTGGTGCACGCCATAGCCCAACTGAATTAGGGAGCGCGTGCTCAACGGGAACCAGGGTACGCCTCGCGCTTCGGCAGCTTGCACAATATGTTCGGTGCTGGGACCCAAAGCAGCTTCGAGCGCCAGCTCGTGCAAGTCGGCCAAGTCTTTCTTGAGTTCTTCTGCCGAATAATGTCCGGTATCGGCAAGGCTCTGACAGATGCGAACAGCCGCCCGCGCCGCATAGCGCCCTGCCTGTTCGTTTTGGTATTCAATCACCACCTGGTAAACGCCGGGAGTGGAGGTTTCGCGGGTGCGGCCAAAGCCAACAGATATGCCTGCTAGGGTTTGCAATTCGAGTGCCACATGCTCGGCAATGTGACCCATCATGGTGCCTTCATGCACGCGACTGAGAAAACCACCCCGGCAACCGGGCGAGCAAAAATGTTCTACCAGGCTAGGAAGCAGCTCGACTAATCCCTCATAAAACCCTGGAATCTGGTCAGAGGGCTTTTCTGCCAACTCCTCTAAATCCAGCCGAATGATCACCAGCTTTGGATATCGAATACTCCAGAAGTTTGGACCTCGCAGGGTTTGAGTTTTAAGGATCTTCATAACGGTAGAAATTCCACGTTAGGGTGCGGCGGCAGGAGAAGCACAATAATCTAGTGTCGAGCTTGATAATCACCGTAAACTGTTTGCCAGGAACAGTTTGGAAATTGTTTTTGCCTTTCGACGAAGAAAAGTTGAATTAGTTTATTTTTAACTGTCTACTACATAAATTGGCTGAGCCGTGCTTTAAGGCTAAACGCAAATCTTGGGTTCGGGCACGCAAACCCAAGGTTTAAATTATGGAATTTAGGGTTTTTGGATAGAATCAATGCCAATCCAAACATTAATGTAAAGGCAAGAATGTAACGACAAGTGCAGTGAGTATTTCTGGGTCAAAGCAATTCACTGCTGGACGATCGCGGCCATAGTTTCCTAAGCATATTTTTTAGCCATATCTTTTATCCATACTTTTTAACGCGCCTTCGGTAAGATGGCTCGCTTGTAGAGATCGAAGCGATCGCCGGGACTCAAAATATGCACCCGCAGATTGTGAATGCTGAGCGGATCGGTATTTTCCACGTCGGGCTGGTTCGTATACGAGATTTGACTGGGATCAATCACCGTAATGGTGCCCTTGCCAATCACCTGAAACGACCCATTGCCCGCAAACATAGCGCAGGTATCTTCATCAATACCAAGCCCTAGTTTGTCAGGATAGGCGGCGATCGCACTCATCAGCCGCGCCATCCGGTTACGGTTGTGAAAATGCTGATCCACAATTACCTCAGGAATAATATTCAAACCCGCCGTTAGATCGACCAGCGATCGGTTGGGCGATTCGCCACTGCCGCCGCCCGCAATCATATGCTGACCCATGACTGCCGCCCCGGCGCTGGTGCCTGCCAGCGTAATTTCCCCTAGCTGTGCCCGAATCCGCACTTTTTCCATTACAGGCGTATCGGCCAGCAGCGCATACAGCCGCAGCTGGTCGCCCCCCGTCATAAACACACCCGTACAGGTTTCCAGAAAGGCTTGCCACTGGATGTTTTTCCCTTGCTCTCGATCCTCAATATTGAGAATCTCGATGGTTTTGGCTCCCATTTCGCCAAAAATCTCGTGGTAGCGAGCACCAATGACTACTGGTTCCCGCGAAGCACAGGGGATAATGGCGATCTGGGCATCTGCGGCTCCAGAGCGATTGTAGAAGGTTTGCAGAATTTCGCGTCCGTGAATTTTATCTTCGGCTCCGCCGATGACCATAACAGCGGTTTCAGTAGACTGGGGCATCCGTTGAGGAAGGAGTTGAGGGTTTGATTGCAACATCATAGGGCTCCGGCGAGTTCGGTGAATTAACCGCTCCAGCAGCTTGCCAAGTCCGTAGTTACTCTTACTCATTCGTAGAATGGGTTGCCGCAGTGTTTTCGGTCACGCAAACGCTATAAAACCCACGTTAAACGCTGGGTCTTGTCTCTCCGGAGGGTTTAATCTAAGGATAAATCAGGCAGTTTAATTAAACCCGATTGAATTTGAGCGGGATAAATGTAGATTCTAAGCGTACTTATTTAAGCACACTCTCAGCCGCTTAACCTAGCTTTTGACCAACTTTTGGAGCCTTCTAGCCCTGTGCGTTTCGATATCTTGACTTTATTCCCTGACTTTTTTACCTCACCGCTGAGTTCGGGGCTGCTGGGTAAAGCCTTAGCCAACCACATTGCCGCCGTCCATTTGACCAATCCGCGCGACTTCACCACCGATAAACATCACCGGGTTGACGATGAACCCTATGGCGGCGGTGTGGGGATGTTGATGAAGCCAGAACCCATTTTTGCGGCAGTGGAGTCTTTGCCCACGCTACCGCGCCGTCAGGTGCTGTTGATGACTCCACAAGGCCAACCCATGACCCAACCGCTGTTTCAGGAATTAGCGACCAGTTGGGATCAGCTGGTGGTGATTTGCGGCCACTATGAGGGGGTAGACGAGCGAGTCTTAAATGTGGTGACGCGGGAGGTGTCTCTAGGAGATTTTGTGCTGACCTGCGGGGAAATTCCGGCTCTGGCGCTGCTGAATGGGGTGATTCGATTACTTCCAGGTACGGTTGGCAAAGCCGACTCGCTCAAATTTGAAAGCTTTGAAGATGGCCTACTAGACTACCCCCAATACACTCGCCCCGCCGAGTTTCGCGGATGGCACGTGCCCGATGTGCTGCGCTCAGGCAATCATGAGGCGATCGCCCGCTGGCGTCGCCAGCAACAATTTCAGCGCACCCAAAATCGGCGACCCGATTTGTGGAAACTATGGCAAAACAGAGAGTAGAGACGCGATTAATCGCGTCTCTACATCTAGACGATTAATCGCGTCTCTACATCTAGACGATTAATCGCGTCTCTACATCTAGACGATTAATCGCGTCTCTACATCTAGACGTAGTGATCAACCACGAGGGCAGCGGCCACTGCAAAACCTGTGATTCCAAGTGCAAGTAGCGGGTGTTGGCCTTGGCTAATGGCAAAGGTGGTGACAGCCCCAGCCCCCAACGAAGCGGTGATTGCGGCACTGACCCAGTCTTTCTTAGAATTTTGATTGAACATAGGTTTTATAGTGGTTAGACAAAATTAGTGGTTAGACTTAGTGCTCAGACAACGCTAGTGGATAGCAGTGTGAACGTCTCTACTAACGCTATCACCGACTGTTTGCCTTAAGAGAAGGGGGAAAACAATTTGTAACCAAGACTGAGGCTGAACCAATTTTCTTGGCTAGCGTTCTTATCGTTCAAAGCCTCAGAGCATATGCCCTTCAAGTCTTTAAGCCATTTGGGTAAAGAATTTTGGTAGTCAAGAATTGTGAATTTTTTATACAGACTGACCTGCGTGTCACTGCCTCATTCGATTGGTTGCGTATTGCCCGCTTTAATCCAACCTTCGCCGCCGTCATTTACGCGAACGCGCAGCCATTCTCCATCGGGGCTAGATTGGAGCACAACGACGTCTTCGTTATTGTCTAAGCCGCCTAGAGCTTCAGAGTCACGGCTGGGTTCTGCCCGCAACACTAGCCCAGCGGGCTGGGTTACACGAGCGCTGTAGGCTCCTACCTCTGCGGCGCTTGGGGGGGGAAATGGCACGGGTGACGGCTGTCCGGTATCGGGAACGGCAGCATTAGGGGGCGCGAGCGTGTCTGAAGCGGGTGCATCATTGGCAAAGACAGGGCGAGGCGGCAGCGCACTGAGTCGATTGATCAGGTATCGAGCCGTACTCACGCCTGCAAAAAACAGGATGGCGATCGCCATCAAAAAGCCGATTACAAACTTTGCCAGTCCTTGTAATTTCATCCTATGAATCTTACACCGTGTTCAGCGATCAAGAAGACTGGGATTGAGTCCGTGGAAGGATGCCGCCCTGCCGCGACGCCAGCCGCGCCTTGCCGTCGGCAGCAAATTGCTGCAATGCTTGGATTTGTTCTTGAGCAGTGCGGGCTAGAGGGATGATTTGACTGGCGGCCTCTAGGACATCTTCAGAGGTGAAGTCTCGATTTTGGCTAAAGCCGATATGCATGGCTTCTACCAAGATTTGCTCAATTTCAGCTCCCGAAAAATCGGGCGTTTCATAGGCCAGTCGCCCTAAATCGTAGCTCTTGAGATTGTGAGGACGCAGACGGCCTAAATGAACCGAAAAAATTTCTTTACGCTCGTCTTGGCTGGGCAGCCCGACAAAGAAGATTTCGTCAAACCGTCCGCGTCGCAGCATTTCGGGCGGCAAGGCGGCGATGTTATTGGCGGTGGCCACGACAAACACAGGCGAGGTTTTTTCGGCTAGCCAGGTGATAAACGTGCCAAAGACCCGGCTGGTGGTGCCAGAATCGCCGCGCCCGTCCATGCCCGCAAAGGCTTTATCAATTTCATCAATCCACAAAATGCAGGGCGCTAAGGCTTCTGCTAGCTGAATCATTTGCCGGGTGCGGGACTCTGACTCGCCCACTAGCCCCGCAAACAGCCGACCGACATCCAGCCGCAGTAGCGGCAGGTGCCAGTGATGGGCGATCGCCTTGGCCGTCAGCGATTTGCCCGTGCCCTGAATTCCCACGAGCAGCAGCCCCCGAGGATAGGGCAACCCATACTGCCGCGCTTTTTCTGAAAAAGAGCTGCCTCGACGCAGCAGCCATTCTTTTAGGTTGTCTAGCCCGCCAATATCGGAGATCCGCTCGGTGGCAGGATAAAAATCTAGAATTTGGGTTTGGCGAATGGTTTGACGCTTCTCTTCGAGAATCAGATCCACATCATCGGGCTGAAGCTCTCCGTGGGTGGCGATCGCCCGCGCCAGCACGCGCCGAATCCGCTCCATTGACAGCCCCTGACACGAGCGCACCAAATCATCTAATACCCGGCCTTCTAAGCTATGCCCCGTCGCCCCCATCAGCCGCTCTAGCTCTAAGCGAATTTCTGCCCCAGTGGGGAGCGGAAAATCGATCACTGTCAGCACTTCACTTAAATCATCCGGGATGGTGATCTGGGGCGACAGAATTACCACATTTTTGGGTTGAGACTTCAGCAGCCGCGCCAGGTTTTTTAGTTTACGCGAAACGGCTACATCGTCCAAAAACCGATAAAAATCGCGCAGCACAAAAATGGCTGACACCGACGCCGGCAATTTTTCAATTAGTTCCAGCGCCTGGACCGGATTGCGTTTGCCAAATCCGGCATCATTCGGGTTGCCCTGATAGCCATCGACAAAATCCCAAATGTAGACGCTGCGGTTGCCCTGCTTGGCACAGATGGCGATCGCCCCTTCCACTCGCTCCTCCTCCCGCGTGGGAATGTAGATCAGCGGATAGCGGGCGCGCAGCAGTAGTTCAAAATCAGTGCTGAAACTCATGGCTGAAACTCATGTAAGAGTTCGAGGAGAAGGGGGCTAATTCAGCATTTGCTTCTTGATGGCCTCTAAGGAAGCCCAGCGATGGTCGATCACCAGGGCTGCCGGAGTGGGGAGAGCATCACTCAGCTCAATTCCTCCACATTGCTCATCGCAGAGTTTGCGGAGCGGAATGTCTAGACACAGATGCTCATATAACCACTGGTCAGGACGAAAATAGCCTTGAGGAGGCAGGCTCTCGACCAGTTCATCGTAGGTCAGCTCATGTTCTGCTAGGTCTGGCTCAATGGTTTCGACCGGGTCTTCTAGCCAAATGGTCTCAGATGTTTGTAGCAGCACACGGTGGTTGTACTGTTGCAGGCAGCGATCGCACGTTAGCGTCATGATCGTTTCCGCCTCACCGATCACGTCCAAATAATTGCCACGATGCGTTACCTGCACGGCCCCTTGCACAGGAGTCAGCGTTTCGAACCCATCCAAATGACCCTTGATCTGAATTGTCTCGCTCTGATCAGGCGCTCGTGTGAGTTGGGGGATATGAATTGCATCCATTGGGTTAGTCGTCTCCTCACCTTAAAACCGCCTTGACCCACAGTCAGGCTTGTTATTCAGTTTATACGGTCAGGGAGTGGGTAATGTCTTGAAATATAGACTCAGGATTGATATCGAGGATTATTTGCGCCGTACGACTAGGCGACGATCCGGTTCTTGACCTCGGCTAGAGGTTTCTAAGTCCTCGTAGGGTTTAAGGAACGTGTGTACCTGCCGCCGCTCTGCGGCCGAAAGCGCCGTCATTTCAAATTCTTCTCCAGTCTGTCGCACCTGTTGAGCCGCCTGTTCAGCCATGTTTTTAAGCTCCACCTGACGCCGCGCCCGGTAGCTATCGAGTTCAATTGTGTAGGGCTGCTGCTGATCTTCAGCCCGACCCATATTTAAGGTGGTATTGATCAGGTATTGAATTGAGTCCAGTACCTCTCCTTGGGTTCCTAGCAGGGCGCTGATCTGTTCTGGCGTTAAGGCACTTGCCCCCATTGTTAGCCAGCAGCTACCGTCCTCATGCGCCTCAATTGGTTCGGCTTCAGCTGTGGATGGGAGGCTAGCCAGTTGCAGTAAACTAGTAAGCCACAATTGCCCTCTTAGCATGTGCTCGGTACTCATGGTTTCTGCCCTGTTAAACCTCGATTTGCTTGGTACTAATAGTACTCGAATTGCTGGTTTCAGACAGAGACAGCACTGTCACATTTTTACCCAACTAAAATCAGACACCCGTTAGAGTGAAAGCAGGTGTGTAATTGGCTGCATCGTTCGTTTAGCCCTGCAATCAGGCAGCCTGCCACCCTTAACATTCCTTTTTCCCTACATTGCATGGCTTCTGTCGCTCGCAAGAACCTATTCGAAGATATTCCTCGCTTTTTGGTAGCCCAAGCGGGGATTGTGTTTGCGGTGAGCCTAGTCACGATTCAAACTGGCATTTTGAATGGGTTTAGCCGCTCTACTGTGACGCTCATCGATCATTCTCAGGCCGATGTGTGGGTAGGTGCCAAAGAAATGGTCAACTTGCAGCTCACCTTACCGATCCCGGCGGGGATGGTGGCTGAGGCGCAAAAAGTCGAAGGAGTAGAGCTTGCAGAAGCCATGCTGACCCGCTCTACAACTTGGCGCAGCCCAGATGGTGAAATTGCGCCGATGCAGATGTTTGGGTTTGACCCGACGGGTGAGTTATTTAATCCGGGTCAACTGTCTGCTGAAACGCTTCAAGCCTTAGAGCAGCCATACACCATCATGCCCGACCAGGCTAATAAGGCATCCATTAACGTCGAGGCGATTGGCGATACAGGCACAATTGGTTCTCTGTCGGCTAAGGTGATTGGGTTTACCCAAGGGACTCAATCGATCGCTTCTAGTACCTACGTATTTGCTTCTTTGCGCAACGCAAACGCCTATTTGACAGCGGGCTACACCACCAGAACAAACTGTCGCCTAGAGTCCGGTAAGCTGCTGTGCAACAACGTATTTGAGCGGACTAAAACGCCGAATGCGATCGCCACTCCTCCCCCTGTGGCCGCAAGCGACGCCATTACCTACATTTTAATCCGGGCAAAGCCAGGGGAAGACTTGCAGGCGCTGAAGCAACGGCTAGAAGCGGCGCTGCCCAATACCCGAGCCTTTACCCGATCAGAGATATCAGAGCGCACCCGCAAATATTGGGTAGAGCGCACCGGAATCGGCTTTGT
>CASBQX010000072.1 GCA_949127925.1 Synechococcales cyanobacterium PMM_0002 | reverse complement strand
TTCATCCTTTATCCTTTATCCTTTCCCCCCCCTCCCCTCTCCCCAATCTTTGAACTTCAGACTAAACTGGATTAAAGTGTCGTTAGTTTACATAACGCCTGAGTAACCATGAGACGTAGAGCGAAAGTTCCACCCAAACCTCCTTCCTACAGAGGTTCCGATCGGGCTTCCGATAGACCTTCCGATAGATATTCAGACAGAATGCCAGAGCAATCTTCTAGCAAATCGTCATTTTTCGCCGCGATCAACTACGGAACGATCGCCGTGATGTCGGCAATTCTGATCCTGGGGATTGGGTTAGGAATTGCCTTCAGTTCTACGGCCAACTTCAGTCCTGAAAGCGTGGCCTCGCGTGAAGTGATTGACCGCAGCGTACCCAACGCTGAGCTATGCGCTCAGTATGGAGCCAGCGCCATCACGATGGATACGCGAGCTTATATGACGCTGAGTCCGTTTAGCGTCTACATTTCACGGCCTACCATGCAGCCGGGATGCGTCTTGCGCAGCAGCAACTGGTCGATTTTGGAAAAGGCTAACCTAGTCACCTCTCAAGAAGTAAACGAATGCCGTAAGCGACTCAATACCTTTGGGTTTACGGGTGACGTGGAACGGGGTGATGGCAACGTCAAGGTTAGCTGCATCTATCAGAATGATGCCTCTCAAAACCTTTTCCTCGACCAAACCGGAGCTGGGGGCACACCAAAAGAATCAGATCGGTTCTGATCCAGGTGCCGCTCTACCGCTTTGAACTGCGTCTGAATCTAGGTATCGAAAACCCCGCTGTGTCTAACGCAACGGGGTTTTTCAATGGCAGAAGTTGTTACTGCTTCGCTAGTTCTGTGGCGATCGCGGCCATCAGTTCAGGCGAATCTGGCTGCGCCCCACTGTGAAACCGAGCGACCACCTCACCTGTTTTAGCAATCAAAAACTTTTCAAAATTCCATGACACATCTTCTGCTGGCTCTACCGCCTGCGTCAACCGAGCATAGAGCGGATGCTGGGCGGCTCCTTTGGCATGAATCTTATCGAATAGCTCAAAGGAAACCGCATAGTTTTTGGTGCAAAACTCAGCAATTTGGGCATTGCTACCCGGCTCCTGTGCTCCAAAATCGTTGCAGGGAAATGCTAGAATCCGTAGCCCTTGGTCGCGGTACGTTTGGTTCAGCTGCTCTAGCCCTTTGTATTGCGGCGTATAGCCACAGTAAGAGGCCACATTCACAATCAGCAAAACGTTTCCAGCATAATCGCCAAGAGGCTTGGCCTTGCCGTCAATTGTGTCAACAGAAATATCGGAAATGGTAGACATATCTAAGAAGGGATGAAGGATGAGGGATGAGGGATGAGGGATGAGGGAGAGAACAGGAGGAATAAAAAGCGGGAGAGAGTGCATTACACCCTTGCTCCTTCTAGCTCTTCTACTTCGCCGCCGACGATGACGTTACGAATGCGGAGACTGGGGCCAGCACAGCCGACGGGTAAGCCACTTTGGCCACCTTTGCCGCACCCGCCCGACTCATCCCAGAGGAAGTCGTCGCCGATTGCATCAATGTCTCCTAGAGTGGTAAACACGTTGCCGGATAGGGTGACATCGCGCACGGGTTCTGCCAGTTTGCCGTGGCGAATCATCCAGGCTTCTCCGGCGGTGAAGGTAAACATTTCGCCATTGGTCATGCCGCCCAGCCAGTTGCAGGCATATACGCCTTCATCTAGGCCGCTAATTAGATCGGCAACAGGGGTGGTGCCCCGTTCGATCCAGGTGTTGGTCATCCGTACCAAGGGAGGATAGTGATAGTTGAGGCAGCGGGCATTGCCAGTGGCGGCTTCTCCGAGTTTGCCGGCAGTTTCACGCGAGTGCAGTCGCCCAACCAATACGCCATCGCGGATTAGTTGAGTGGTGCTAGCGGGTACGCCTTCGTCGTCGTAGGTATAGCTGCCTCGGTGCCCATCGGGAGCGGCTCCGTCAAAAATTTGTAGCTCGGGGGAGCCAAACTGTCGCCCTAAGGTCATCACTTCCATCAAGTCGGGGTTTTCGTAGGTCATATCGGCTTCGGACAGATGCCCAAAGGCTTCGTGGACAAACAAACCCGTCAAAATCGGGTCGATCACAACCGTGTAGGTGTTGCCTTTGACGGGAGGCAGCGCCAGGGCATCGACGGCGCGTTGGGCGGCACTGCGAACTTGGCCATTGAGCTGTTCCATGTCTTCGTAGGCTTTGCGAGAGCCAGTGGTTTCGCGCCCCGTCTGCACCGTTTCACCGTTGCGGGCGGTGGCGGCAAATCGCATTTCCATATCTACCCACGATTGCTCAATCAAGATGCCATCGGAGGTGGCTAGCACCATGTGCTGAATGCTATCGCCGTAGCGGACGGAGGTGGTGGTAATCCGGTCGTCTACGCTGCGCAGGATTTCGGCATAGTGGCTACACAGATCTTTTTTACGTGCCAAAGAGATATGGCGCGGGTCGGTGCCTGCTAGCTTTAAGGGCTGAATATCGTGAATGGCGGCTACGGCGGCCAGCAGCGTTTCTTCGTCTCCAACTAGGTGGGCAGCCGCGATCGCCTCTTCAATGCATTCTGTGAGGCTGGTCAGCCGATTGAAGCTGGCAAACCCCCAACCGCCTTTGTGGCAGGCGCGCACCTGCCCGCCAATGGAAATGCCCTCGCTCAAGGTTTCAACATTGCCGCCGCGCAGCAAGATATCGGTGCCTGCCGATTCTTCTAGTCGGATGGATAAATAATCGACGCGAGCACGATAGCGGGCAATGCGATCGCTTAACAAGTCTTGGGCGTGAATGAGCAGGGAAGTCATGCTGGCTTTTACAATCAATATCGACAAAATCAATCTCTGCCTTTATTGTGCAGCAGAGATTGAAGATCGACTAGGATGAACTGGGGTTAGGGGTTAGAGGGGGGTTAAACCCCGCTGGAGAAATTTGGATTAACACTTGTTTTTATGATGTTTTATGATGCGGCGATCGCTGTTTGGGCTGAGCCTATTGGTCAATCTTTGTGTGGCGTTCCAGATTTGTGTGGAGTTCCAGCCTGCTTTGGCGGCAGAACCCCCCAATCCGGCTGTGGCAGCCCTGGTATTGGAGCCGTTAGCATTGCCGCTAGAGTTGAACCTGCTGCAACCCGGTGCGATCCCCATCGATCCGACCATCGTTACTTCTAGGCTGGCTAACCAGGAACGGTCTACGATCCCCAGTCTGTGGTGGGCACAGAGCCAGTTTGGTGACTCGCTACTGACCGACTGGCTGGCCTATCCCAGCAGCGATGGCACGCCCCAACGCGTGGATTTAGTCGTCAATGCGCAGGCATGGAGCATCTATACCTATGTAGAACGCTATACCTTCGTCAACCACTTGGGCACATCTGCGGCTGACTATGGCTATAATTCTCGGGTTTTTAATCCGCAAGGTGAATTGCTAGCGGCCTACATCTGCGATTTTGACGCCGCTAACGCGGCGACAGGTAATGCGGTGGTTAATGCCTGCACTGTTTTTCTGGCGTCTGATGCGCGAACTAGTTTGACCGGACGCCCCCGGACTGGCGCAGGGCCTGCCACACCTGCTGGTACTGGGTCGCCGTAGCAGCAGCTAAGGGCAGCAAAAATTCACTCTGGCGTAAAATTTTGGGGTCTGGCAATAGCAGCGCGTTGGTTTTTAAGCTCTCGGGCAGGCCAGTTCGGTTCAGTGCCACCATGGGCGACGCGGCGGCGGTCAGAACCGATAGTTTGGTGGCTATCTCAGGTTTCCAGCAAAATTCAATCCATTGCTCTGCCAAGGCGATCGCCTGATTAGCCGGACTAGCAGCGGCGGCACTGGCGGCGCTGGCGGCACCATCTGCGCCCTGAGCTGCCGTAGCAGGTCGTACCCACAGGTCTGACCACAAGATAGTGCCAGAGACCGGAACTACCGCTGCCAGCGCCGGGTTCCGCTCCACCAAGGGCAGCAGATCGGTAGACCAGCCCACGGCCAGCCAGGTGTCTTTGAGGATCAGCGGTTGCAGGTAAGCATCGGAGCTATAAAATTTGACCTGCTGCTGGAGCGCCGTTAGTTCGGATTGCAGGGTGGCGATCGCCTCTAGGTTTTCGCTATTCACCGACCGACCCAACCGCTTCAGGGTCAGCCCAATCACAGCTCTGGCACTGTCGGGCAACGAAATCTGCTGCGTTAGTTCTGGTCGCCACAGGTCAGCCCAGTCTTGGGGTGCCCAACCGAGCGCGTCAAATTTTTCTTTGTGATAGGCAATCATCAAGGTGCCCCAGCGATAAGGCGCAGCCCATATCTGCCCTTGGGGGTCGAGATTGCCGCCTTGATCCCGCCGGACTAATGCCTGCCACTGAGCGGGCAACTGCGCCCAACCCGACAGTTGCTCCACGGCCAGCGGCTGCACCAGTCCTTGCTGAATGGCCGCTGCTAGCCAGCTATCCCCTAGCGTTACCAGATCAGCTTGATCGGCGGGGGGAGGAGAGCTGAAGGGGAGGGAAAACGAGAATCCAGTTCGGGAGTCAGACTGGGGCTTGGTAGACTTGCCGTGCCACTGCTCTAGCAGCATGAACAATTCTGCTAGCTGTGCCCGTGGCGCAAAATTTAGCGCCGTCTTTTGAGTTAAGTGCTGACGGAAATCCTTCAGCAGCTGTGACGGAATGGAATCCTTCAAAAACAGCACCCGTAAGCCGGCGGCGGCAGTGTTGCAGCCCCCTAGCAGCTGTGTCAAAGCCAAAGCAGCGGTTCCCACTAGTAGCGATCGCCGTTTCATATCGTTAGATCGCCTCCGGTTGCTTGCGCTCTACGCCAAACCCCATCAGGTTAATGACGGTGGGGACTTGATCCGCCGCAGGGCGCTGGTAGGTAACGATGGTGCGCATCCGGAGGTTGGGAGCGACCAGCCGCATTTGGTCTACTGCCACAGAACGGCTGTAAAACGTAGTCATTTCTAGGGTTTGGCGCGTCGGTTGATAGGTGAAGCGTCCGGCGATCGCCCCCGTTTCAGAATAGCCCTCATCGCGCAGATAAAACCCTTGAACCAGATCTGATTGGGGTAACGCCTCTACCTGGGCGGCGATCGGCAAGCGTGGGGCTGGAGCCAAATTATCAGGTCGAGTCACGTAGGCATCCGGCACAAACAGAGCTTGCAGGCTCATCGACACTTTTTCACCCGTTTCAGATTCAGTATCAAATGCAATAGCGAAGCCAGGGCAGCGATGGCGAGTCGCATCATCGGTTAAATTCAGGGTCATGCCGGTCAGCGTGCCAACCGCAGCTACGGCCAAAATCTGCTGTTTCTTGGCAAATTCAAGGGCAGACACTCGAAATTCTGTATGAGAGCGTTCTGATTCGTTTTTCAAAATGAAGTGATAAATGCGATCGCTCCGCCAAAGCCCGGTGCAGTCTGTAAAAAAATCTTGGAAACTTAGCATCTTGGGTTGAGCGGATGTTGCGCCTATGTAGCAGCTTTCAGATGAATGAGGTGCATCACAGGTAATTCGAGGGTTCAGCCTTTTATTATGGCACCTAAATTTAGGCTTGAATCCTAGCGAGTGCTGAAGCTAGTAGAAGATGGCGCAAGTTTAGCTACCGTAGGGCGGGCATCTTGCCTGCTCAGGCTGGAAGCCGCACTACGAACGGTAGGCAGATTTACGCCTCAGACTACTAGTGCTGACAACTCGCACCTTCGTCAATTCGCAGCTTCATCAACATATGTGCAGATAAATCTCTGATTGAGAATTTTATATAAGTGTTGTAAAGGTTAAATGATTCAGGAATAAAGGTAGGTTATGGCAAATTCATTTTTAAGATAGACACATCGCACGTAAGGGAACAACTCGCCAGATGGATCCAATTCAGGAACAAATTGCCAGCCTAAACTTCAAAGTTGACGGGCTGCACAACATGATTGACGAGTTAAGCGGCAAAGTTTCTGAGTCATTGTCAGAGGTATTGAGCGAATGTAGTCAGCGTCATCAGCCGGAAGCGGTTCCGGTACGGCCCCGGTTTTCGTATCGCAGCAGCTTCGACACCAGCCTGGAACATAAAGACGTTCTAGCCGACAATGACTTTCTAGATTCTGATAGCCACACTGGAGAGCGATCGCTTGCTCCTGAGGTTCAGATTCAGCGCCTAACCGCGCAGCTAACAGCCGCCTACAATCGCATTGCCGCTCTGGAAGAACAGCTGTTGTCCAAGCGCACCTATTCGTAACCGTTACGCTATTGGGATGTCTGAAAATCCATCAGTCTGAAAATCCATCAGGGGTAGGGGCTAAATTGACTGGCCTGCATTCTTTGCTCTAGCAATGTTTCAACGGCCTGCAATAGCTCCGCCTGTCCCCACCCTCGCAGGTGAGCGCCAATAGCACAGCCGCCTGCTCCTACCCCTTCTTTGACATATCCCTGTTCGTAGGCACGCAAAGAGGGATAGTGGGAATCGGCGAAGCTGAGCTGGGTCGCCAGGAGGGGCACGCTGAGCTGTTTTGCTAGCCCAACCGTGTCTCCTGTTGGATCTTCGGCCACCCACTGGGTTGTACCCACCATGACTTGTTCTGCTCGCCACGGCAATTGATCCCATTCACACAACGCCTGCATCAGGGCATGCACGGCAAGCATTTGAGTGCCGCCAGCCAACAAAACGCCAGTGCGGCGACTAGCGGCGATCGCCATTCCCGCCACGACAATCTGCATCGGGTCACCTACTGCGGCCACAACTTTCAGCGGATCACATTGGAGGGGATCGCTGGCTCCCGTTAGCCCAGCCCGCTCCAGCCCAGAGCGAACAAGCGCCCACTTTTGGCTGTGGTTACAGGCCGGATGGCTGCTATTCACCTTACCTGCGGCATCCCAGCCCAATCCGCTCAGCACTCCCAGCGCTGTGCTAGTGCCACCGACTACACATTCCCCCAAAATCAAATAGCGTCCAGGCACCTCACTCGCCAGCTGTTCTCCCCACAGCAGCCCTTGTTGCAACAGATGTTTTACGGTTGACAGCTGTAGTGCAGCCCCTTGGCTGAGGCAACGAGCTGCCGTGCCGCCCAAATCGATACAGGGCACCGTCGGCGCGTGTGGCAGTCCTGCATTAAACAAGTAGAGCGGCAGCTTCAACCCTGCCACTACTGCCCGCGAAATTAGCGTCGGTGAGGCTCCATCCACCAGCGGCGGCAGCGGGAACTGCGGATTGGCTAGCACCCCGTGATACAGGAACTCGGCATCGGCGATCGCCGTATACTGCCGATCTGCCGGAGTAGCTCCCGCTGCTGAAATACCTGGGATTAGACCTGTTGCGGTAAAGCCTAAGACGCAGGCAAACGCCGCTTCCTGCCCTCGAACGCGCTCAATCCAGCCCTGAGCTATTTCTGGCTGAGTATAAATCTGAATCATAGTTGAGGGGAACTGGATGCCATGCGCTAGAACCATGCTGTACCTAAGGCTCTTCCATCAATACGCGCACCCAGCTGGGCGGATCTGGAATCGGATTGCCTAGGCGAGGCAGCAACAGCCACGCCACCAAATGCACAGTGAATAAGTAAACAAAATCGCTGAGCAGCAGCATTCCGACCGTCAATAGCTGCACCGCCGTCAGGTTAACTTGACCCAAAATCCCAATATCTAACCAGCCCCAATCGACCAAGATCGTCACGATCCATTCCAACAAGTCGGCAATTCGGTAGGTGAGATAGACCCACAAATCTTCGCCCAAGAACAGCGACAGCAGCCAGACGCGAAAGAAGAAACTGATCGTGGCAATCAGGGTGCCAATGCTAATAGATACCATCCAGGGAGCCTGCCGTTTCCACAGCGCGCCCAGCTGCATCCCCAACAGCCCGTAGGGCACCAAAAACAACAAACTCAGGTAGGGCCCCATCAAAATCGACAACAGCAGCCCCGTGACCAATGTACACATCCAGGCAGCGCGCTGCCCCCAGCGCAGATAGACCAGGGCGATCGGCGCTGGGAACAAAATCCGCATCCAGGGCACTAGGCTGAGGTAGTAGCTGGCCAGCCACAGCAGGCTAGCAGTGCTGGCCAGGAAGGCGGTTTCGACCAGCGACAATGGCGCTGGAGTCGTATTTACCCGCAGCGGAGTCGGATCTGCAACAGCCTCGGGGATCCCGTTCAGTTCTGCTTCCATATCCAAAAATTCGGCTTCTAGCTCAGGCGACAGCCCCTGATTGGGTTCTGACGCAGCAGACGACCCACCTTGAAGATCGCCGCGATCGCCCTGATTTTTATTCACTGCATCACTAATTGGGAAACGGTCTGAAACACTGCCTATGCCCTGCTCTAACGAAATCGTTCAACTTGCAGCCGACGTACCTCGACGCAGATCGTCGTAGGCCGCATATACGCCCTGAACGTTGTACCAGTTGAGGAAGATTCGAGCCAGCTCTAGAGCCAGCTGTGGTTTACCCTGGTCAATTAACCACTGAAGCAGCGGTGCTAGCGTCCGTTCATTCAGCTGCCCGCCTAACGAGAGCATGCCCCAGAGGACGCGGTGCAGCCAGGTCATTTGGATCATTAACCGCACGTCCCAGGTAGGGTGTTTTTGATAGAACAAGACGCCCATGCGACCCCGCTGAATTTCTTTGTCGATGAGGTTTGGAATTTGGCTGAGGGTAAAGGGTGGATGCCAGTGATAGCCAACGGCATCCGGGCATTTGACTAAGGTTAAGTCCAGCTGCTTCAGGCGTACCCCCAGCTCCAAATCTTCCCAGCCATAGAGCTGAAACCGCGTATCGAATAGACCTGCTTGGTCGAGCCAGTGACGGGCGATCGCCACATTTCCGGTGGCAAAATAGGCCGCCGAAAAATCGGTGACTTTGAACGGCTCGGTGGTGGGTTGCTCAAAGTTGCAGGTGTTGATCACTCGACCATAGGTGAAAAGGCGATCGCTGCCCAGTCGCTGTTGACCGCTCTGTAAGGCATCGGCATGGGACTGCAAAAAGACCTCAGTCACAACTAAATCGCTGTCGATAAAAATAATCGTGTCACCTGTAGCCGCTGCCACACCCAAATTGCGAGCTGCCGCTGGGCCTTGGTGGTCTTGCTGCAACAGTCGCGCATGGGGAAACATGGCATTCTGGCGATGCAGCCAACCCACTGTGTCATCGGTAGACCCGTCATCCACCACCACCACCTCATACCCCGCCACGCCCCCACCGGAGCGAAGTGCCTGAGCTTCCAGCGCCATCAAACACTGCTCTAAAATCGGCTTGCGGTTGTAGGTGGGAATAACGACGCTAAAAAACACGGCTTTTTGGAGGATACAGTCCTCATCCAGGATAGTGAATTTGTTCGCTCTTGGGTTCAGCCCTTGGATTTAAACCAAGTCCATGTTGAGAACTGTAGTTTTAGCCCTCACCCCCAGCCCCTCTCCCAAAGGGCGAGGGGAGTTGGAAAAGCTTTCAAAGTCCCTCTCCCCAGGGAGAGGGCTTAAAGC
>CASBQX010000071.1 GCA_949127925.1 Synechococcales cyanobacterium PMM_0002 | reverse complement strand
TAGAAGACAAATCTTGTTCCTGGCGTTTTTTAGCTTTCTTCGCTATGATGAAGTACTGCTGAATTTTTTGTATTTTGTATCTGTAGAGACGAACTGTGGCAAATATTAAGTCTGCGATTAAGCGGGTTGAGATTGCAGAGCGCAACCGATTGCACAACAAATCCTACAAGTCTGCCGTCAAAACTCTAACGAAACGTTACCTTACGGCAGTGAGCGAATATGCTGCCCATCCTACTCCAGAATTGGGGCAGCAGGTAAAGGATCGGATGGCGGCAGCTTATAGCAAGATTGACAAAGCCGTCAAACGAGGTGTGCTTCATCCCCATAACGGGGCACGCAAAAAGTCTACATTGGCTAGGGCGCTCAAGCGCGAGGAAGCAAAAATCTCTGCTCCTGTTGACGCCTAAGTCTTTTTAGATTTGGTAGCAGGGGACAAGGGAAAGCCGGGAACGGCATACATCGCAGCGACTAACTTCTACTAGCGATGTCTAGCCTGCCTCTAGCCTTGCCTCCTAATCTAGGGATGCGGCTTAGATGCTCTTTTATAGTCCGCTTTTGAGATGCTATTTGTTCTTGGAAACCAGGTTGAGCGTCCCGCAACTCGTTGATACCCACGTCCATCTCAATTTTTCTACTTTCCAGGATGACTTGGAAGGGATATCTCGCGCTTGGCGAGATGCGGGAGTGGTTAGGCTGGTTCACTCATGTGTAGAGCCAACCGAATTTTCAGGAATCCAGGCTCTAGCCGATCGGTTTCCCGAGCTTTCTTTTGCAGTTGGATTGCACCCGCTTGATGTAGAAAAGTGGGGCGACCATACAGCCGCAGAAATATTGGCATTGGCTCGTTCTGATGCGCGGGTGGTGGCAATCGGAGAAACAGGTCTAGATTTCTACAAGGCAGACAATCAGGCGCAGCAGCGGCTGGTGTTTGAAGCTCAGCTGGCGATCGCTCAATCTCTGGATTTACCGGTGATTATTCACTGCCGAGATGCAGCGGCGCAGATGGCAGACTGGCTCGGCGCATTTTTTGCCCAGCGGGGATCGCTAAAGGGTGTGATGCACTGTTGGAGTGGGACTCCAGAAGAAACCCAATGGTTTTTAGATCTGGGTCTTCACGTTAGTTTCAGCGGTATTGTTACGTTCAAAAATGCGGCTCAAGTGCATGCATCGGCGCAGATGGTTCCTAGCGATCGCCTTTTGATCGAAACAGACTGTCCATTCTTAGCGCCAGTCCCAAAGCGGGGCGATCGCCGCAATCAGCCCGCCTATGTCCGCTATGTAGCTGAGCGGGTCGCGCAGTTGAGGGGAGTCTCCGTAGAGGCGATCGCTCAGCAAACGACCGCCAATGCTTGTCAGCTCTTCAATCTAAGTGTCCCGCCCATTTAGATAGCGCTCAAGCTTGATCGCTCGTCCCTTGCAGGTATCAGAAGTTTTGATAATTTGTCAAGGAATTCATCAAAAATAAAGACACAGATTGCAACGCTTGCGGCATAATTTTAAGGAGTATGGTATATGCGGATCCAGAGTTTACAGCTAATCTCGCAGCTACACTTTAAGCTTTCAGCCACAGATGGAGATGAAGCATCTGCTTCTATGCCAAATTGAGTCGAGCGTTACATTTAGATTTCTTATACATCCTTTACTACCTAGGTCGGGCCTGATTCTGTGCTGGGGAATAGTTTTTGTTCCGTACTGAGTTGATTCAGATCCTTAAGATTCATTCACGATTCACTTTCCCCTCTTGGGTTCCGACAGTCCCCTGACTGGAGTCGGACTTTTTGCGTGAGTGACACTGTTTGACGACCCTACTGCTAACGACCCTACCGTTGACTACCCCACCGTTCAGGGAAAACCCTGCGGGTAAACCGTTCGAGGAGACGCATGACTAACACCATCCAAGCCGCTGCTAACTTTACCCTGCCAGATCTGATCGAAATCCAGCGAGCTAGCTTCCGTTGGTTTCTGGAGGAAGGGTTAATTGAAGAGCTAGACAGTTTTTCGCCCATCACTGACTATACGGGCAAGTTAGAACTGCATTTCCTAGGAAAAGACTTCAAGCTCAAACGTCCTAAGTATGACGTAGATGAAGCTAAGCGGCGCGACAGTACCTATGCGGTGCAGATGTACGTCCCGACTCGGCTGATTAATAAAGAAACGGGTGAAATCAAGGAACAAGAAGTGTTCATTGGGGATTTACCCCTCATGACCGACCGGGGTACCTTTATCATCAACGGTGCCGAGCGGGTCATTGTCAACCAGATCGTTCGTAGCCCTGGCGTTTACTACAAGTCCGAAACAGACAAAAACGGACGACGAGCCTACAACGCTAGCCTGATTCCTAACCGAGGAGCCTGGCTCAAGTTTGAAACCGACAAAAATGATCTCGTCTGGGTACGGATTGATAAAACCCGCAAGCTCTCAGCGCAGGTTTTGCTGAAGGCGCTGGGCCTGAACGATAGTGAAATTTTTGACGCTCTACGCCACCCCGAATATTTTCAGAAAACGATTGACAAGGAAGGTCAGTTCAGCGAAGAAGAAGCGCTGATGGAGCTATATCGGAAGCTGCGACCCGGCGAGCCACCTACAGTATCGGGCGGGCAGCAGCTCCTTGATTCCCGCTTCTTCGACCCTAAGCGTTACGATTTGGGTCGAGTGGGGCGCTATAAGCTGAACAAGAAACTGCGGCTAACCGTGCCCGAAACAGTTCGGGTGCTAACCCCCCAAGACATCCTGGCCTCGATTGATTATCTGATCAATCTAGAATTTGATATTGGCATGATCGACGACATCGACCACTTAGGTAATCGCCGAGTGCGGTCGGTCGGCGAACTGCTGCAAAACCAGGTGCGTGTGGGTCTCAATCGCCTAGAGCGGATTATTCGGGAACGGATGACGGTGTCTGATGCAGACTCCTTGACGCCTGCTTCGTTGGTTAACCCTAAGCCGTTGGTGGCGGCGATCAAGGAGTTCTTTGGCTCCTCCCAGCTGTCACAGTTCATGGATCAAACCAATCCACTGGCCGAGTTGACCCACAAACGCCGATTGAGTGCCCTTGGTCCAGGAGGGCTAACGCGAGAACGGGCGGGCTTCGCGGTGCGAGACATTCACCCTTCTCACTACGGACGGATCTGCCCCATTGAGACACCAGAAGGCCCTAACGCAGGACTAATTGGTTCGCTAGCAACCCATGCTCGCGTCAATTCTTATGGGTTCATTGAAACGCCTTATCACCGGGTGGAAAATGGCCGCGTGCTGCGAGATGAAGCCCCCATCTATATGACAGCAGACGAGGAAGATGACGTCCGGGTAGCTCCTGGCGATGTGCCCTCGGATGAAAACGACTACATTATGGGCGATCAGGTGCCCGTGCGCTACCGCCGCGATTTTACCACCACTACCCCAATTGAGGTGGACTATGTCGCTATTTCCCCCGTACAAATTATTTCGGTAGCGACGTCGCTGATTCCATTTTTGGAGCATGACGATGCTAACCGAGCCTTGATGGGATCAAACATGCAGCGCCAAGCGGTACCGTTGCTGCACCCTGAGCGACCCTTGGTAGGTACGGGCTTAGAAGCCCAAGCGGCCAGAGATTCGGGGATGGTGATCGTGAACCGGGTAGCCGGTGAGGTGTCCTATGTAGACGCTAGCCGGATTCGGGTTCGCGATGAAAATGGCAAGGAGATCGAGTATGTCCTACAAAAATATCAGCGCTCAAACCAAGATACCTGTTTGAACCAGCGCCCAATTGTATCGGTGGGCGATCGCGTTTCGGCTGGGCAAATTTTGGCAGATGGGTCTGCTACCGAAGGGGGTGAGATCGCCCTCGGCCAAAACGTTCTCATCACTTACATGCCATGGGAAGGCTACAACTACGAAGACGCCATCCTGATTAGCGAACGTCTGGTCTACGACGACATATATACCTCTATCCACATTGAAAAATATGAGATTGAGGCACGCCAAACCAAATTAGGACCCGAGGAAATTACGCGGGAAATTCCTAACGTGGGCGAAGATGCGTTGCGCCATCTAGATGAAACGGGGATCATTCGCATCGGAGCCTGGGTGGACGCCAGCGACATTTTGGTGGGCAAAGTCACACCTAAGGGTGAATCAGATCAGCCCCCTGAAGAAAAGTTGCTGCGAGCTATCTTCGGGGAGAAGGCTCGTGATGTCCGAGACAACTCTCTGCGGGTACCCAACGGTGAAAAAGGGCGCGTAGTCGATGTCCGGGTGTTTACTCGTGAACAGGGTGACGAGCTTCCTCCCGGTGCCAACATGGTAGTTCGGGTTTACGTCGCTCAGAAGCGCAAAATTCAAGTGGGCGACAAGATGGCAGGTCGTCACGGCAACAAGGGCATTATTTCTCGGATTTTGCCCATAGAAGACATGCCCTATCTGCCCGATGGGAAACCCGTAGACATTGTATTGAACCCGCTCGGAGTTCCTTCGCGGATGAACGTCGGTCAGGTATTTGAATGCCTGCTGGGCTGGGCTGCCGAAAATTTGGGCGTCCGATTCAAAATGACCCCATTTGACGAAATGTATGGGCAGGAGGCGTCGCGTCTCACCACCCACGGCAAACTGCAAGAAGCGCGTGAAAAAACTGGCAAGGATTGGGTGTTCAACCCCGCTAACCCTGGCAAAATCCAGGTTTATGATGGGCGCACGGGTGAACCGTTCGATCGCCCGGTCACGGTAGGTAAAGCCTACATGCTGAAACTAGTGCACCTGGTAGACGACAAAATCCATGCCCGCTCTACCGGTCCCTACTCGTTGGTTACCCAGCAGCCACTGGGGGGCAAAGCGCAGCAAGGGGGTCAGCGGTTTGGAGAGATGGAAGTATGGGCACTGGAGGCGTTTGGTGCAGCATACATTCTACAAGAGTTGTTAACTGTGAAGTCCGATGATATGCAGGGTCGTAACGAAGCCCTGAATGCGATCGTCAAGGGTAAAGCGATTCCTCGTCCGGGCACGCCTGAATCCTTTAAGGTACTGATGCGCGAGCTGCAATCTCTTTGTTTAGACATTGCGGCCCATAAGCTGCAAACCCAAGAAGATGGCACCAGTCGTGATATCGAAATTGACTTGATGGCAGATGTCAGCAGTCGTCGCGCCCCATCGCGCCCGACCTACGAATCCATGTCTCGAGACGAAATGGAAGAGGTAGAAGACTAGATCAAAAACCAGGGGAGAGAGCAGCCAGCCCGTTAAGGATATTAATCGCTACATATCTTCTTAACGATTCTGGGTGCTTCGCTCCCTCAATTTCATCTCTTTTTACCGGCTCCCAACAGCTGATCTACAGTCGCTAGAACACAAGAAGGAAGGATTAACGATGGCCAAGCTCGAACAGCGATTTGACTACGTCAAAATTGGTCTGGCATCTCCGGAACGAATTCGTCAATGGGGTGAGCGCACGCTGCCTAACGGCATGGTGGTGGGTGAAGTCACCAAGCCTGAAACGATTAACTACCGCACACTAAAGCCTGAAATGGATGGGCTGTTCTGTGAGCGCATTTTTGGACCTGCCAAAGATTGGGAATGTCATTGCGGCAAGTACAAACGAGTGCGCCATCGTGGCATTGTGTGCGAGCGCTGTGGTGTAGAGGTCACAGAATCGCGGGTGCGTCGTCACCGCATGGGCTATATCAAACTAGCGGCTCCTGTTGCCCATGTTTGGTATCTCAAGGGTATTCCGAGCTACATGGCTATTTTGCTGGATATGCCCCTTCGCGACGTAGAGCAAATTGTTTATTTCAATGCCTACGTAGTGCTAGACCCAGGCAATGCCGACAACCTGAGCTACAAGCAGCTGCTAACTGAAGATCAGTGGATTGAGATTGAGGATCAGCTTTACAGCGAAGATTCCCAACTGTCCGGGATTGAAGTCGGAATTGGGGCCGAGGCATTGCAGCGGCTACTTCAAGACCTAGAATTGGAAAAAGAGGCAGAGCAGCTGCGGGAAGAAATTGCTACTGCTAAGGGTCAAAAGCGCGCCAAGCTGATTAAGCGGCTGCGGGTGATTGATAACTTTGTGGCCACGCAGTCGAAACCCGATTGGATGGTGCTGTCTGTGATTCCGGTGATTCCGCCAGACTTGCGTCCTATGGTGCAGTTGGATGGGGGACGGTTTGCTACCTCTGACTTAAATGACTTGTATCGCCGGGTCATCAACCGGAACAACCGCCTAGCGCGTCTCCAGGAAATTTTGGCTCCTGAGATTATCGTCCGTAACGAAAAGCGGATGCTGCAAGAAGCGGTAGACGCCCTGATTGACAACGGTCGTCGCGGTCGCACGGTGGTGGGTGCCAACAACCGTCCATTAAAGTCTCTGTCGGACATTATTGAAGGGAAACAGGGACGCTTCCGCCAAAACTTGCTGGGTAAGCGGGTCGATTACTCCGGTCGTTCTGTGATTGTGGTGGGTCCCAAGCTCAAGATTCACCAGTGCGGTCTACCCAAAGAAATGGCGATTGAGCTGTTCCAGCCGTTCGTCATCCACCGCCTGATCCGACAAGGATTGGTAAACAACATCAAAGCGGCCAAAAAGCTGATTCAACGCAATGATCCCCAAGTTTGGGATGTGTTGGAAGAGGTGATTGACGGGCACCCTGTGATGCTAAACCGGGCACCTACGCTGCACCGCCTAGGCATTCAAGCGTTTGAACCAATGCTGGTAGAAGGTCGCGCCATTCAACTGCATCCACTGGTTTGTCCAGCGTTTAACGCTGACTTTGACGGAGACCAAATGGCGGTGCATGTGCCGCTGTCGCTGGAAGCTCAGGCAGAGGCTCGCCTGCTGATGCTGGCTTCAAATAACGTCCTCTCGCCTGCTACGGGTAAACCGATCATTACCCCTAGCCAAGACATGGTACTGGGCTGCTATTATCTAACCGCTGAAAACCCAGATGCAAAGAAGGGTATAGGAAATTATTTCTCCAACCTGGAGGATGTGATCATTGCTTACGACCAAAAGCAGGTTGATCTGCATTCCTATATTTGGGTGCGGTATGAAGGCCCGATGGAGACGTCAGAGCCAGATCATGAACCGGTCAAGGTAGATACGGCGGACGATGGCACGGTGGTGAAGCACTACAAGTTCCGTCGGATGCGCCAAGATGCGGACGGCAACCACATCTCTCAATACATTCGCACGACTCCAGGGCGGATCATTTACCACAAGACAGTGCAAGATACGCTAGCCCGGTAAGACGACGTCGGCGATCGCCTCTTTCGCTCGACGAATCCGGGCAAGGGCGATCGCTGACCCAATGACGTCAGGCGACACGACAACAAACAGATTGCTAACTACTCTGAAGGGCGAGAACTCATAATGCCAGAGCATATTTCAATTGAGAATACCGAACAGCCAGTCGTTTTTCATAACGGAGTGGTGAACAAGGCGCAGCTGCGGAACCTAATTGCTTGGTCTTTTACCAACTATGGCACGGCACGGACTGCTCGGGTAGCCGATGAACTGAAGGAACTCGGCTTCAAGTTTGCTACTCGAGCGGGCGTGTCGATTAGCGTAGACGACCTGCAAATTCCTCCTACCAAGAAGAAGTTGCTAGAAGCAGCCGAAGAAGAAATTCGTCGCACCGAGACTCGCTACAGCCGGGGCGACATTACCGAAGTGGAGCGGTTTCAAAAAGTAATTGACACCTGGAATAGCACCAGTGAAGAACTAAAAGATGAAGTGGTGCGGAACTTTAAAGAAAGCAACCCGCTCAACTCGGTCTACATGATGGCCTTCTCTGGCGCACGGGGAAATGTTTCTCAAGTGCGACAGCTGGTCGGGATGCGGGGTCTGATGGCAAACCCACAGGGGGAAATTATTGACTTACCGATTAAGACCAACTTCCGGGAAGGTCTAACGGTGACCGAGTACATTATTTCTTCTTATGGTGCCCGCAAAGGTCTGGTAGACACCGCCTTGCGGACAGCAGACTCCGGTTACCTAACCCGTCGTCTCGTGGATGTCTCTCAAGATGTAATCATCCGGGAGATTGACTGTGGTACAGATCGGGGCATTCCAGTTCGAAATATGACCGATGGAGAACGGATTCTGATTCCTCTAGAAAACCGCTTGCTGGGTCGGGTAGCCGCTAGAGACGTAGTGCATCCCGAAACAGGTGAAATCATTGTTAGCCGTAACCAGCCTATTTCAAATGAAGTGGCGCGTGAAATCGGCAAAGGCAAACTGGAAGAGGTGATAGTGCGATCGCCCCTGACCTGTGAAGCCACTCGTTCGGTTTGCCAGCATTGCTATGGATGGAGTTTGGCGCATGCCTACATGGTAGACATGGGCGAAGCGGTAGGAATTATTGCGGCTCAATCGATTGGAGAGCCGGGTACACAGCTCACCATGCGTACCTTCCACACGGGTGGTACGGTTACAGGGGAACAGGTGCCCCAAGTGCGCGCTCACTTCAACGGCACGGTTCGGCTCAAACCCAAGCAAATCCGTGCTCGTGCTTTCCGGACTCGCCATGGCGAAGATGCACAAATCATTGAAGCCAATGTGGATGTGATTCTAGAGCATGGCAGCCGTAAAGAGTCATCAACGTTGCCACCTGGCTCTATTTTGTTTGTGCATGAGGGGCAATCGGTCACCTCTGGCACGATGCTGGCCGAAATGCCTGCACCGGGGCGGATGGGCAAAGTTACAGAAAAAGCGACAAAAGACGTGGCTTCTGACCTGGCTGGCGAAGTCAAATTTGCCGATGTAGTGCCCGAAGAAAAGCGCGATCGCCAAGGTAATACGACTCGAATTGCCCAGCGTGGTGGCTTAATTTGGGTGCTTTCAGGCGATGTGTATAACCTGCTGCCCACCGCCGAGCCGAGCGTGAAGAATGGCGATCGCGTCGAAAGCGGCAGCACCCTCGCCGAAACCAAACTGGTCACCGAGAATGGCGGCACTGTCCGGATTCCTCAAGAAACAGAAGGAAAAGGCGGGCGTGAAGTAGAAATCATCACCGCATCGGTGTTGCTGAACCAAGCCCAAATTGTTGTTGAAAGCTTCCAGGGGCGCGAACATTATCTGATTGAAACCCAGCACAATCAGCGCTTCTCTCTAATTGCTACCCCCGGCACCAAAGTCACCAATAACCAGGTTGTAGCAGAACTAATTGACAATCGCTACCATACCCAAACGGGTGGCATTATCAAATTCTCGGGTGTAGAAGCCGCAAAACGCGGTAAAGCCAAACAAGGCTATGAAGTCACCAAAGGCGGCACTATCCTTTGGATTCCCGAAGAATCGCACGAGGTGAATAAAGACATCTCCCTGTTACTCGTGGAAGATGGCCAATATGTTGAAGCAGGCACAGAAGTTGTCAAAGATATCTTCTGCCAAAGCAACGGCGTCGTCGAAGTGACCCAAAAGAACGATATTTTACGAGAAGTCGTGATTAAGCCCGGTGAGCTGCATTTGGTCGATAACCCAGAAGCAGTCATGGGCAAGAATGACACCATTGCTAGCCCCGGACAAGAAGTCATGCCGGGACTCACGGTATCAGACCTGCGCTACATCGAATATGTAGAATCACCGGAAGGGCCTGCCCTGCTGTTACGGCCTGTCACCGAATATACAGTGCCCGACGAGCCCTCCGTTCCTAGTCAATCGTCCACCAGCGAAGAATTGGGTCGTGCCATTCAGCTGCGAGCCGTGCAGCGCATCCTTTACAAAGATGGAGAGCGCGTCAAATCGGTTGAAGGGCTAGAACTGCTGCGAACCCAACTAGTACTAGAAATCGACAAAGATGCCCCACAGCTAGCCGCCGATATCGAACTGGTAGCCGACGAATCCAACCCAGATGTGCTGCGATTGCAGTTAGTCATTCTCGAATCCTTGGTGATTCGGCGAGATGTTGCCGCTGACCCCACCCAAGGCAGCACCCATACCAGCCTGCTGGTAAAAGACGGTGACCAGATTGCACCGGGTGCAGTGATTGCCCGAACAGAAATTCGCTGTAAAGAAGCGGGTGAAGTGCGCGGCATCGGTGCCGGAGAAACTGTCCGCCGGATTTTAGTGGTTCGCGAAGCCGACAAGATCTCGGTGGATACGGGGAGCAATGCTCCGCATGGCAAGCCCGGTGACCTAGTGGTAGCAGGAACCGAAATTGCCCCGTCTATTATTGCCCAAGAATCGGGCCAGATCGTCGAGGTACATGACTCACAGATCACCCTGCGCCTAGCTCGTCCCTACCGCGTATCGGCTGGTGCCGTGTTGCACATCGACGACAGCGACCTCGTGCAGCGGGGAGACAACCTAGTGCTGCTGGTGTTTGAGCGAGCCAAAACAGGAGACATCATTCAGGGGTTACCCCGAATTGAAGAACTGCTCGAAGCCCGTAAGCCCAAAGAAGCCTGTGTGTTGTCGGCACGACCAGGAACAGCACAGGTCATTTACAGCGATGATGAAACTGTCGAAGTCAAGGTCGTTGAATCAGAAGGCGTGATTGCCGAATATCTGATCGGGCCGGGACAAAACATGCTGATCATTGACCGCCAGGACGTGAACACGGCAGAACCCCTGACCGATGGGCCTCCTAACCCTCATGAAATTCTGGAAATCTTTTTCCGGTATCATCGTGAGAATCTGGGTGTTCATGAGGCCGCACTGCTCAGTTTAGAGCGAGTTCAGACCTTCCTAGTTAACGGGGTACAGTCGGTATATCAGTCGCAGGGGATTGAAATTTCTGACAAGCACATCGAAGTGATTGTCCGGCAGATGACCTCTAAGGTGCGGGTAGAAGACGGGGGCGACACCACCATGCTGCCCGGTGAACTTGTAGAACTGCGCCAAATTCAGCAGGTCAACGAGGCCATGTCGATTACCGGCGGTGCCCCAGCAGAATATACCCCGGTGCTGTTGGGGATTACCAAGGCGTCATTGAACACCGATAGCTTCATCTCAGCCGCCAGTTTCCAGGAAACCACACGAGTGTTAACAGAAGCGGCAATTGAGGGCAAGTCAGACTGGTTGCGCGGACTGAAGGAAAACGTGATCATTGGTCGTTTGATTCCAGCGGGTACAGGCTTCAACGCCTACGAAGAACCCGGTAGTATGGATGTCGATCTGAGCTATGACGGTAGTGCTTTTGAGGACGACTTAGGGCTAACCGACGTTGTACTCGACGATCGCACTGCTCGCACCTACGAGCTAGAGGGCGGTTTCGACGTCTTCCCAGCAGAAGCTCTCCGCGATCGCAGCGCTACTACCGACTTTGCGCGACCTACCTACGGGTTTGGCACCTCAGCCATCATTGATGACGAGGCGGCGGTAGAAGACGATTTTCTTGGTGACGATAAAGAGCCAGCAGTGGAAGAAGACGAGGTTTAGGGACTCTGCTCAGAGTTCTGTACCCTGAATTCTGTCACCCAGGTGTCTAATCTGCCCCTTCATCAGTAAAGCCCTGATACCTTCCTAACCAACCGAAGGCATCAGGGCTTTACTGTGAGGGGCTGTCCAGTACTTTACCGGATGGCAGAACTGCCAAAGCTCTTAAGAATTGTAGGGATAGCTCATGTATTTTGCGAAACCTTTTCTAAAGTCAGCCTCTTATCTTATGCAACCCTCTGTTCAGCTTCCAGACGTTTACCCCGTGCTCCCAGTTATTCTCCAGTCTCGTGATCAGTACCGTCTTTGCCATATTTACCTGCCTGATTCAGGCGATCGCATAGCGGCAATTACGATCAACAACCTGTATTACAGCTTTTTTCGGGTTGAAAAGACTGAAAAACGGGCTAGAGAGGTTTACAATAAGCTCAGCCAGAGGGGATACAGCCCCGTCCTGACTAAAATTCCCAAAGGTCTGGCCATCTGGACATTAGAGCCTAATGCTCAGCTGGTTTCGGCAGACAGTATTACGAGTTCAGCATCCGTATCCACAGATCAAGCATTGACCTACAGGCTTTTGGTCTCTGGTAGCCAGTACAGCTTTTGCAATATTCGAGTCCCAGACCTAAAGAAACAGCTGACTGCGATCGCCTTTGAAAATCGCTACTACAGCCTGTTCAAAACAGTCGATGATATCCCGCAGGCAGTACAAATCGTCAAAAAATTCAGTCACCGGGGGAGCGAGACGGTCATTACCCAAAACGC
>CASBQX010000070.1 GCA_949127925.1 Synechococcales cyanobacterium PMM_0002 | reverse complement strand
CACCGCCAATACGATCGCGATCGCCGGAACCACTGCCCTGTTTGGCTTGCTCGACGATGGCGATGACGACAAAACCGAGGGTCGCTAATGGACGTACCCATCCGGTTGAGTCATGTGGGTGGGCGATCGCAACAATTTGGCGACTGCGCATGACGCAGAGGGGCGATCGCGCTCTAGTGTCCTGATAGCAACGTAGCCATCATTTGGTTAGCCTGATGTTCGTAGCTACCGCCAAATAAATTGAAATGGTTGAGGATGTGATAGAGGTTGTATAAAAGCTTACGTTGCCGATATCCTGGCTCTAACGGAAACGCCTGATCATAGGCGCGGTAGAAATCATTTGGGAAACTGCCGAACAGCTCCGTCATGGCCAAATCTACTTCGCGATCGCCAAAATAAACCGCCGGATCTACAATTACAGGTTCTTCTAGCTGAGTTACCACCGCATTGCCCGACCACAAATCGCCATGCACCAGCGACGGTAACGGCTGGTGGCCTGCCAAAATCTGGGGAATAGCGGCCAGCAGTTGGGCGGCTTGGGGAAAATGCCCACCGCGCTGTTGAGCCAGCTGCAACTGATAGCCAATCCGCTGTTCGGCAAAAAATGCGGGCCAGTCAGACATCCAAGCATTGATTTGGGGAGTTAGCCCAATCGTGTTATTCCGTTCCCAGCCAAACCCTTGCGGGCTAGCCACCCGATGCATTGCCGCCAACTGCTGCCCCATTGCCGCCCAGGCGCGGTGCGTGCCATAGCCCAAATCTAACCATTCCAGCACAATGTAAGCTGAACCCTGGGTAGTGCCCCAACAGATGGGTAGCGGGACTCGAATGGTCTGCGTGGCGGCAATTTGCTGCAACCCCAGCGCCTCAGCTTCAAACATAGCGAGGCAACTTGCATCGTTGAGTTTGACAAAATAGGCGCGATGATCTGGGTCAGAAATAGCAAAGGCTCGGTTAATGCTGCCACCCCCAACCGGACGCTGATGGGTCGCGTGAAACAGCTTACCAGTCACCTGGCTAATCTGAGTTGCGATGGAATTCCACATAAATCAAAGTTGAACAGTCCGTTTTAGTCAACTGTCGTTTAAGCACAGTAGAGTTGAATGTCACTGAAATAAGCAAAAATCGACTGCCGAGATCCCCGGATTCTCCAAGAATCCGGGGATCTAAACCTCGTCTAACTTGAAACCCAGAGTTTCCCTCACCCTAAATCCCTCTCCCTGGGGAGAGTGACTTTGAAAGCTTTTCCGGCTCCCCTCGCCCTTTGGGAGAGGGGCTGGGGGTGAGGGCTAAAACTACAGTCCTCAACATGGACTTGGTTTAAACTCCTTAAGTAAGTGCCATTCCAGTAGAGTTAAATAGACCATCGGCTAAATTTTTTCTAAATTTGAGATCATTACTATGAACACATTCTAGAACTAATGGCTCCGCTTCTATTGTATAAGCGCCCTTACCGCATAATTGCCTACATTGTGACTGCCTTGCTGGATGCGCAAGAGCGGGCATGGGAAGACTTTGGTTCTACTACCTTCAAAAAGCCCAAGCAGGCTGGATTGGAGCCAGACACCTGTTTTTATATTCAAAATTCAGCACGAATGCGCGATCGCCAGCGGCTAGACATGGCTGTTGATCCTCCCCCTGATTTGGCAATTGAATCAGATGTCACATCAAAAACGACGCTGGATGCATACTTGGCGATCGGAGTGCCAGAAATTTGGATCTACGACAATGCCAAGCTCAGCATTTATGTGCGGCAAACCGATGGCTACATCAAATCGCCAAACAGCCCAACATTTCCTGGGCTGCCGATTGTAAAGATGATTCCCCGTCTGATCCAACAAGCATTTGCGCAAGGAACCAGTCAAATGCTGCGGCAACTGCGTCGGCAACCCTAGCCCCTACGCCGCAGGCTGGATGGCCACAATTCCATAGGCATCGGGCGAGAGATATTGCTGAGCTGCTGCCTGTAAATCGGCGGCATCAACCGATTGAATGTGGGTGGGATAGAGCAAAGCTGGCTCCAAATCGCCCACGACCGCCTGGTAATAGCCGTAGAGTCCAGCCCGATCGCCCGGTGTTTCGTTGCCAAATACATAGCGATTGGCGACCAGGGTGCGAACCCGCTGAATTTCGGCATCGGTTACAGGCTCAGTGTGCAGGCGGCGGATATGCTGGGCGATCGCCGCTTCCACGGGTTTTAGGTTTTCCGCAGGCAGCTGCGCCGAAATATAAAATACGCCATCGCGGGTGTAGGTCATATTGCTAACAGAAATGCCCGACACCAGCTGCCGATCTTCTCGCAGATCGCGCACCAGCCGAGCCGTTCGCCCCTGCGCCAGCACAGACGCCAGCACATCTAAGGCATAGGTTTGCGGTAGGCTTACCATTCCTGGCACCCGCCACATCATCACCAAGCGCGCCTGTTGCAGACTGTCATCCACCTGCTCGTAGCGCACAATTTCGGTAAACGGCGCTTCTGGCTCCGACTCTAGCCGCTCTGGCAACTGCCGAGACGAGGTGCCCACCCGCCGCGACTGAGACTCGGCGACGCCATCGGCCACAATTTGAATCAGCTGTTCTACGGGCAAATTGCCCACTGCCACTGCCGTCATCGACTGAGGCTGGTACCAGGTGGCATGAAAATCGCGCATTTGCTGCGGGGTCAGATGCTCAATCACCGAGGTTGGCCCTAGCACCGGGCGACGGTAAGGCGATCGCTCAAATGCCACATCCATAGCGCGGTAGAACGTCCGCCGCTGCGGGCTATCGTTAGCCCGACGGATTTCTTCTAAAATCACATGCCGCTCTCGCTCAAACGCCTCATCAGGAATCGCCGCATTGAGCACGACCTCAATTTGGTGAGGGGCAAGGTCGGCAAAATCTTGGGGGGCCGTTGTGATGTAGTAGTGCGTATAGTCTTGGCTAGTCGCCGCATTGGTCACAGCCCCACGCTGCTCGATTAAATGCTCAAACTCACCGCTCTGGAGGCAGGATGTCCCTTTGAACACCATGTGTTCTAAGTAGTGAGCCATGCCGTTGATGGCATCAGACTCAACGGCAGACCCTACTCCTAGCCAGAGACTGAGATTTACAGCGTCGATCGGCATTTGCTCCGCCACAATGGTGAGGCCATTGGGCAGGCGGTGGAGGGTAGGAGAATTGAGGCGAGGGGTGACGGCAGACTCAAGCAGGGTTGGAATCATGTGAAGGTATAAACGCGCAGCTCTTAATCTATCTTAATCGTCCTTGAAGCGTGCGTGTACTCATTTCTGAGCCAAACACCCCACAGGTTCCTATAGATACTCTGTTTTCCGTGACATTTTTTCTGTCTGTTTGGTCGCATTCCCATCACAGTTATTCAAACTTAATCAAGTTAGAAGCAGCTCAAGTTGGCGATCGCATCGAGATTTGATCAGAGGACGTCGCGGCGGTCTTCGGCACTGGTTTTCAACCTAGATTTTCTACGTAAAAACCTGGCTACTGAGATTTGAGCAGTAGCAATACTGAGCTTTTTTGGCTGAATTGGAACCTGACTCTCAGTAGGGTCGTCAGGGCACTCAATTGAACGTTAAACCAAGCCCATGTTGAGAGCTGTAGTTTTAGCCCTCACCCCCAGCCCCTCTCCCAAAGGGCGAGGGGAGCCGGAAAAGCTTTCAAAGTCCCTCTCCCCAGGGCTACCGTGTACACACAAGTCTTCTGATCTAGCCTCCACTGGGTTTGATCCCCCCCAACCCCCCTTAAAAAAGGGGGAGCCGGATTCAAAGTCCCCCTTTTTTAAGGGGGATTTAGGGGGATCTCGCAGTACGTTGATACCTTGTCCGAGATGTGT
>CASBQX010000069.1 GCA_949127925.1 Synechococcales cyanobacterium PMM_0002 | reverse complement strand
CCGGCGCAACTAGCACCCCCGCTCCGACAACTTCTGCCACTCCCTCACAGTCGGGTAGCCCTACTGCCCCTAATCAGCCCCTTTCTCCCGAGCGGCAGTTAGCAGAACTGCGCGATCGGCGGCCTGAGCTGTTCACATTTGACCCACAGGGCACGTCAGATAGCCGTACCGACTTGGCCTATGTAAACTGGTTCAATCGGATGGAGCGCCCTCTCCCAGATTCCGAAACGCTGGAGAAAGTAAAGCTGCTGAGCAACGATCCGCCGTTAGCCTGCCTGCTAGCGGCTGAACTAGAGAATAAGGAGGTCACATCGGTAGTGGGAGTGATGGTAGACACGGACGGGACGGTCGTCGGTGAGCCAGAACTGCTGTCAACGGGAGGATACGGCATTTTTGGGGAAGAGGCGATCGCGATTGCCCGTGCCCATACCTTTGATAACCCGACAGACGCAGATCAGCCTTATCTGGTGCAGGTCACGTTTACCTACAACCGCGATGCCTGTATACCAGCGCCCTAATCACCGTATAAACTTAGACAGCGCATAAACCAGCGCGTGAACAGATCATGTTGTAACTGATGTTAGACGCTGCTTTTATCAATCAACTGCGGGCGATCGCGCCTCGACTGCACCAGTGGATGGACGGGTTTCGGCAGGCGCGGGTGCTGGTGGTCGGCGACCTGACGCTGGATGAATTTCTCACCGGAGAGGTAGAGCGCGTATCGCGGGAAGCCCCGGTGCTAATTCTGCGGCACGAACTGACGCGGCAGATTCCGGGCGGCGGGGCGAATGCGATTTATAACTTGGCTACGTTGGGAGCGAATGTAAAGGCCGTTGGGCTGGTGGGCAAAGACGGTCAGGGCGAGGTGCTGCGGGGAATTTTTACCTCAGCGGGGATTGATACCAACGGCATTTTGGTGGATGGCGATCGCCCCACGGTGACGAAAACGCGGATTTCAGGCCACGCTCGCCAGTCGGTCACTCAGCAAATTGTCCGCATTGATCGCAAGTCGGATGATCCACCCGATCTTGAGCTGCAACTCCAGCTAGCCGCCTATATTCGCCAGCAAATTGGCAGTGTGGACGCGGTCGTTTGCTCCGACTATGGCGATGGCGTGCTCAGCCAGCCTGTGATTGAAGCGGTGCTGCAACACCCCTGCACCATCATCGACACCCAAAAAGACCTACACCGCTACGCCGGAGCCACGCTGTTTACCCCAAATTTGCCCGAGGCAGAAAAGGCCGCAGGCTATGCCATTACCACCAGTGCCAGTTTGCCGCAGGCTGGACACGATCTGTTGCAGCTGACACAGGCTGAGCAGATGTTGATTACCCGAGGCGACGAAGGCATGAGCCTATTTAGCCGCGATGGCAGTCACGAAACGATCCCCGCCTTTAACCGCACCGACGTATATGATGTCACCGGGGCGGGCGATACAGTTGTCGCAGCGCTGACTCTAGGGTTAATTGCAGGCGCATCTCCCATTGAGGCTGCTATGTTGGGCAATTTGGCCGCCAGCTTAGTGGTGCGCCAGTTTGGCACCGCCACGACGACAGTAGGAGCAATGAAAACGGCATTGCGATCGCTGCTCGAACCTTAAGTGCTAGAACCCCCAGCGAGAAAGGATTGGCGCAGATCCCAAAAAAATATGCGCGGAAAGTCGCAATCCTTAAAAGTCTGGTGTAAAGTTTAACTTTGAAATCAACTAGGCTTCCTGCTGGAATACTTATCTATCCCTGCCGGAATGCTGACGGATTTAAGCCAAGAAATCGTTTTATTCTAAATTTAGAACGGTTTCCACCCAAGATCTGTTGGGTACTGTAAATCAGTAGAGGCACAGACTGCGCTAGTGCACCGGGTAGCTTTCCTGGATGCGTGGGATGGATGCGTAGTAAAGAACTTCCGTTATGAGACTAAATCAACCAGTATTGAAGCGCCAGCGTCCTACCCAATCTGCGACCATACCGCACCGTCGTCCCAGGCTACCGTTCTGGCGGCTGGTGATTTTGACTATATTCATGTGCCTACTGTATAGCCACGCCATTAGCCACCTGCGATCGCCCCAAGCTGTCTTAGTGCTGGGGGGAGCAACTGAACGAGAACAGTTTGCAGCTGAGTTTGCCCAACAGCATCCCGATCTACCGATTTGGGTTTCTTCAGGCAGCAACCCCGAATATTCAGAATGGCTGTTTGCAGAAGCGGGCATTGCCCCAGGACGGCTAAATTTGGATTATCAAGCCGTCGATACGCTCACAAACTTTACAACCCTAGTCGATACGTTTAAAGCGCAGGGGATTACTAGCCTCTACGTGATCACGTCAGACTATCACATGCGTCGGGCGCAAGTGATTGGGGACATTGTGCTGGGCAGTCGCGGCATTGTCTTCAAATCTGTTGCCGTTCCGTCTGGCCGTGCCCCAGAATCGTTTGAAAAAGTTGCCCGCGATGCCGCCCGCTCCATGCTCTGGGTGACGACTGGGCGCACGGGTGCAACGCTGGCCCGCTATTTCCAGTGGAGACGCGATTAATCGCGTCTCTACGAATCGCGTCTCTACCAATTGCGTCCCTACGAATTTAGGATTGTTGAACGTCTTGTACCAGCACGTAGGGCTGCAAAATTAAGGCGCTAAAACGTTTGCTGCGATCGCTGCTCCATGCCTCAATTTGAGCATCCGAGGGCTTAGCAATTAGCCCTTCCGCAATCCAGTGCTGCACAGGCGTGGTGTTATCGGTGGCGATCGCCACTGCCACATCCAGCAAATCTAATTCTGGAGCCACCAGTACCAGCCCATTGCGTTCAGCATGGGGATGCAGCCAATTCCATTCAGCTTCACCCATGGTTCCCGCCAGTTCATCTCGCAAATCTTGCATCCCCACAGTCCTCATCCAGCAAAGGTCAGCAGCGCCCAGTTACTTCACTTATTCTACTTTTTTCCATCATTTTTCCCCAATCTGTCAAGATAACACTTGCAAAATTGTGAATTGGCGATTGTCGGTCAAACGTTGTGAAACGTAACCTCTGGCAGGATTGATCTCCTAATTCAGCGCCCTAAATCGTGCAGCTGATGAATCGCCTCTACACATTGCTGGGTCACGCCTGCCAAATCGTCGCGTTGGGTTGACGCCGGAGCAGGAATCACTGCACCAATCCGAATGGTAATCGGTACAGGACGGGGGATCAGGCTCCCTTTAGCAAAAATTTGATCGGTGCCCCATAGACTTAGCGGTAGCAGCGGCGCACCCGTTTTAGCAGCAATTAGGGCAGCTCCCAGTTTGGCCTCGGGAATGCGTCCGTCGTCTGTGCGCGTACCCGACAGAAAAATACCGACCGCCCAGCCCTGATTCAGCTGCGTGATGGCGGCTCGAATTGCGCTGCGATCGGCAGAACCGCGTTTCACTGGGTAGGCTCCGTAGAGCCGAATTGCTGAACTGAGCATGGGCACCCGAAATAGCTCTTCCTTGGCCATATACGACACCGGGCGGCGCACACTGCACGAAACCAGAGGCGGGTCAAAATCGCTGGCGTGGTTGGCAACGATTACTAAAGGCCCATGTTGAGGCACCTGGTCGATGCCATACACCCGACCCCGAAAATAAAGCCCTAGGGTGGGTGCAACTACCGACCACTTAAACAAGTGATAGAGCAAAAGGCTCACAGAAGGTTCGCGATCGCGCATAAAAACAGACCTAGCTCTTCAAGATCGGCCTTAGATATCGGCGATCGCTCCCACATTTTTGAGCACCACCCCTGGGCAGGTACGTTTAATAATACCCGTCAGCACCTTGCCAGGGCCAACCTCAATTATGCTGTCTACGCCTACTTCAACCAGTTTGAGCGAGATTTCTCGCCAGCGGACAGAACTCGTCATTTGGCGAACGAGGCGCGCTTTCAAAACGATTGGATCAGTGCTAGGCATGGGGTCTACGTTAGATAGTACCGGCATCTGCGCTAGCTGAAAGGGAACATCAGCCAAAACTGGCTCAAACTCAGCCGCCGCATTGGCCATCAGGGGTGAATGGAACGCGCCGCTCACATTCAGTCTCAGCGCCCGTTTTGACTTGACGGCCGCCATCATCGCCTCTACGGCATCTGGAGTCCCCGAAATTACCACCTGGCCATCGTTATTATCATTAGCCAACACCACGCCTGGTATTTGAGCCAGCTGCTGCTCTAGTTGCGTCCGATCAAACCCTAACAGCGCCGCCATCGTGCCTTCAGACACGGCATCCATCAATTCGGCTCGACGCTTAACTAATTGCAAACCCGTTTCAAAATCAAATACTCCGGCCACGTAAAGCGCCACATATTCACCCAAGCTATGACCTGTCACCACAGCCGGATGATGCCCCTGCTCACGCATTAAGTCTGCCAGAATGGTCTCGATGGTATACAGACAGGGCTGCGTGTAGAGCGTTTTAGAAACCTCGTCGTCGGCGCTCTGACAAATCTCTGCCACAGACCAACCCAAAATTTCTGCCGCTCGCTCAAATCTAGCCTGTGCAGCGGGCAACTCGTACAAGTCGGCTCCCATCCCAATTGCCTGAGAACCCTGTCCTGGAAAAATCCATGCGGTTTTAGTCATTGACTCAGCTGTAATTTAAGTGGTGCAGAGTTGAGGTGAGTCAGATTTCGCCTAGCTTTAGTGGCTAATCTCTGCCCTCAACGCTGACTTTCCCCATCGAAAAATGGCGGCTCCCCAGGTTAGCCCAGCCCCAAATCCAGCAGCGGCGATCGCATCTCCTGGTTTAATATCGCCCCGGCGCACGGCTTCATCGAGTGCCAGTGGAATTGAGGCCGCTGACGTGTTGCCATATTCTGCCATATTGCTGAGCACCTTCTGGCTAGGAATTTTGAGGCGATCGGCAACGGCATCCAAAATCCGCTGATTGGCCTGGTGCAGCAGCAGCCAATCGATCTGATCGACGCTCAGGTCAGAGCGAAACAGGGCTTTTTCAATCACTTCAGGCACGCGCTTGACGGCAAATCGGTACACTTCTTGGCCATTCATGGTCAGGGGTTGGAAACTGCCCTGCGCCACGCCGATGGTATCAGTTAATTCCTTGGGCTGGGGTTGATAGGCCAAATTGAGGCAGCTATTTTGGGTACCGTCGCTGCGCAGTTCAAATCCTAAAAGCTGGGTATCCTCGTCGGTAGCTTGCAGCACCACAGCGCCTGCGCCGTCGCCAAACAGCACACAGGTACGACGATCGCCCCAATCCACCCAGCGAGACAGCACATCTGCGCCGATCACCAGCACATTACGATACACGCCCGTTTGAATGAACTGTGAGGCCGTCACCAGGGCAAATACAAAACCAGAACAGGCTGCCGTTAGGTCAAACGCGACTGCTTTCAGAGCACCCAGTTCGGCTTGCACCTGGCTGGCGCTGCCAAATAGGTCGTCGGCAGTAGAGGTCGCCAAGATAATTAGATCCACATCCATCGCCGTCAGATCCGCCATGGCTAAGGCATTTTGAGCCGCTTGAGTGGCGATCGCCCTCAACGACTCATCTGCCGCCGCCAAATGCCGCCGCCGAATGCCTGTGCGAGACGCAATCCATTCATCCGACGTATCTACGACCCGGCTTAAATCGTCATTATCCAGGTAGCCTACAGGCGCAGCCGACCCACAGCCCACAAACGCAACCCCGGCATTCACATATTGCACCATTACTCAGCACTCTCTGGTTTGTCGCTGTTTCGAGACAGAGACGACTGACCGTCGGCGGCGATCGCTTCAGGCTGGCCATACTGCGATCGAATCCGCTCTAGTACTCCATGATCAACCGCTTCCTTCGCCATCCGAATCGCGTTAAAGATAGATGGAGCCTGGGAGCTACCGTGGCTGATAATGCAAATTCCGGCGACCCCAAGCAGCAGCGCACCGCCATGTTCAGCATGATCCATCCGCTGCTTAATCCGACGCAGATTAGGCTTCAAGATGGCAGTCCCCACCATTCCGTTTAAACCCTGGGGCAACTCTTCCCGCACAATTTGCAGCATCACGCCGCCGATCGCCTCGGCAAACTTCAGCAGAATATTGCCCACAAAGCCATCACACACGACCACATCGAAGTTACCCGTGAGCACGTCGCGCCCTTCGGCATTGCCAATAAACGAAATGCGGGGATTGTCCTGCAACAGCTGGTGAGCGCGCACCGCTAGGTCATTACCCTTGGTCGCCTCTTCCCCAATATTGAGCAAGCCCACCTTCGGCTCGGCAATTCCTAAAACGTACTTGGAATAGACGGAACCCATAATCGCAAACTGTTCTAAAAACTTGGGGCGACAATCAACATTCGCACCCACATCTAGAATCAATACGGGCTTGGCGGTCATCGTCGGCAGCACTGCACCAATCGCAGGACGATCGATCCCAGGCAATCGCCCTAGTCGCAACAGCGCCGCCGCCATTGCCGCACCAGAGTGACCCGCAGACACAACTGCGTCTGCCCTGCCCTGTTTAACCAAATTCATTGAGACGTTAATGGACGCCGCAGGCTTGCGCCGAATAGCGCTCAGCGGCTCTTCGTGCATTTCTACAACGTCCTCGGCCGGAACGATTTCCAGATTATGAGGAGAGTTATGGTGCTTTAACGACGCTTCAATCTGCGCTGGATCGCCAACGAGCAGAACCTCTACCCCTAGCTCTGCCTGTGCCCTAATGGCACCTGCGACAATCTCAGCTGGGGCAAAATCCCCACCCATCGCGTCAACTGCAATCCGTGCCTGAGTTGAACCCATCGATCAAAGTTTATAGAAACCTCAAAAATTCTATCAGATGGACCATACCCGAAACCGGAGAAGCGGGTGAGAGCAGGCCGACTATTCTAATTCTCCGGGGGGCACAATTCGCTGAAACAAGTAGCCCGTGCCCCGCGCCGTCAGGATTAGCTCTGGATTACTGGGATCATCTTCGAGTTTGGCTCGCAGTCGAGAAATATGAACATCTACCACTCGGGTATCGACGTGACGCTCTGGAGTATAGCCCCACACCTCTTGGAGAATCTCGGAGCGGGAGAACGGTTCACCCGATCGCCCGACCAGTAGTTCGAGGAGACTAAACTCCATTCCTGTCAGCCGAATCCGCTCGTCGCCTTTGTAAACCTGACGCTTGTTGGTGTCGATGCGAATACTGTTGATGTGAATCACACCAGAGCTAGGAATGCCCGAAGTGCCAGTTTTCTCAACCCGACGCAATACAGAGCGAATGCGGGCTTCTAGCTCTTTTGGAGAGAAAGGCTTGACTACGTAGTCATCTGCCCCTAGCTCTAAACCCGTAATTCGATCGGCCACGTCGCCTAGCGCGGTCAACATGATAATTGGCACGTCAGATTCTTTACGAAGCTCCTGACAAACGCCATAACCGTCTAGTTTGGGCATCATCACGTCTAACACAACTAGATCCGGATCTGAACGGCGGAACGTCTCAAGGGCTTCTTCGCCATCGGCAGCGGTGACAACATCGTAGCCAATCATGGAGAGACGAGTTTCAAGGATGCGCCGAATGCTGGCTTCGTCATCCACAACAAGAATTTTTTCTTTACGGTTCTCCAACTTACTCAACACTCCTTAAGGCAATTATTTTGGATAGTTAATTATTTCCACCTTATCATTGAGTATAGTAGCGTATATCAATACCATCAAAGCGGTGAAATTCTCAGTATCGCTACATTCCAGAGTTTTTTAAGATTCATGTTATCTGAAACTACACTGAAAAGAAATTCTAATCAAAGTTATCTCAGCCTACTCATTAAGAAATGTAAATAATCGCTAAGGATCGTAACTGAAATAAAATTCAATAGTTAATTCAACTGAATCGGAATGGCAAAACCGCGATCGCTATATGTCTGTAATGAGTGTGGAGCAGAATCTGCCCAGTATTTTGGTAAATGTCCGTTTTGTGCCAGCTGGAACTCGTTAATTGAGCAAGTCATCGCCCCAACGGCGGCTAACTCAGCCAAGATTGGCGTTGGGGCGGCCGCTCGTGCGACCAAGCGCACTAAAACTAGCGATCGCAATGAGCCTCACCCGCTAGCCGCTCTGACACTGCCCGAAATTTCTGACCATGCCCAAGCTCGGCTCTCGTCTGGCTATGGGGAACTCGATCGCGTCCTAGGCGGCGGCATTGTGCCAGGTTCTTTGGTATTGATCGGTGGCGATCCGGGGATTGGTAAATCGACTCTGCTGTTGCAGGTGGCAAATCAATTGGCCAGTCACTATCGAGTGCTATATGTGTGTGCTGAAGAATCGGGGCAACAGGTCAAACTCCGAGCGCAGCGGCTAGGAATCAGAGGGCAGAGGCTAGCAGGTGGGGAATCGGCAGCCAAACACCTGGCATCCCAATCTCTCACCCCCAGTACCTTGTACCTGTTACCCGAAATTGACCTAGAAACAATTTTGGCAGAACTGGAGGCGCTGCGTCCTCCCGTGGCAGTGATCGACAGCATTCAAGCGCTCTACTTTGCCAGCTTAAACTCGGCTCCCGGTTCGGTGTCGCAGGTGCGGGAATGTACATCAGCGCTGATGCAATTGGCGAAGCGCGAACACATCACCCTGTTTATTGTCGGACATGTCACCAAAGAAGGGGCGATTGCCGGGCCCAAGGTGCTAGAGCATATGGTAGACACGGTGCTTTACTTTGAGGGCGATCGCTATGCCTCCCATCGGCTGTTGCGGTCGGTCAAAAATCGCTTTGGTGCCACCAATGAGCTGGGCGTCTTTCAGATGGTCGATCAGGGGTTAGAGCAAGTCCAAAATCCTTCAGAATTATTTTTGGGCAGCCGAGACGAGGAGAACCCTGGTACAGCGACCATTGTGGCCTGCGAGGGCACTCGACCACTGGTGGTGGAACTTCAGGCACTCGTTAGCCCCACCAGCTATCCATCGCCTCGCCGCACAGCAACCGGGATCGAATATAACCGCTTGCTGCAAATTTTGGCGGTGCTCGAAAAGCGGGTCGGCATCCCCCTGTCCAAGCTAGATGCCTACGTGGCATCATCAGGCGGGTTAAACGTAGCAGAACCCGCCGCAGATTTGGGGGTGGCGATCGCCGTAGCAGCCAGTTTCCGCGATCGCGTTGTCGATTCTGGTGTGGTGCTAATTGGGGAAGTGGGGCTGGGCGGGCAGGTGCGTCCGGTTTCCCAAATGGAACTAAGGCTGAAAGAAGCAGCCAAGCTGGGGTTTAAGCGGGCAATCGTCCCCGCTAGTCAGGCCAATTATCCAGGGGTCGGCTTAGAGGTCATTCCAGTGGGGCGCGTTGTGGATGCGATCGCCATCGCCCTAGTCAGCACTAAAAAAAATGAGTAGGATTGGGGGCATCGTTCTCAGTTTGAATCCTGGAACACACACGGCGCTGGGTAAGCTGCTGTTTTAGAAAATCAGATAAAATCATAGATCAATCAAGGGCATAGCGTAGCAAGTTTAAAGGTTCCATAAAGCAACGACCCATTTACGACTCATTGATTAAAGAGTTAATGTAGTCGCATCAGATTCAGGGTGCTACGGATGACGGATACCCCACCCTGTTTGCTATGGTTACTTTCAAGAATGAGGCGTGTTTGGT
>CASBQX010000068.1 GCA_949127925.1 Synechococcales cyanobacterium PMM_0002 | reverse complement strand
GCATGGCAATCGCGCAGTTCGGGCGGGCGATCGCCAGTCAAAATTAGCAGCGGCACCCGACTTTGATACGCTTCAATCACAGCGGGATAAAAATTTGCCCCCGCCGTGCCCGATGTACAAATTAAGGCGGCGGGCTGCCCCGATTGACGAGCGATCCCCAGGGCAAAAAAACTCGCCGATCTTTCGTCTAAGATGGGGATCGCCTCGATTTGTGGATGTTGGGCAAACGCAACGGCCAACGGGGCAGACCGCGAGCCGGGACAGACAACAGCCACCTTGACCCCCAAACGGCTCAGGGTTTCGGCTAAAACAGACGTCCAAAGCGTATTGATGTTTCTAAAATCCAGGGACATAGGGGGCAAAACAAAGCGATAAAAGAGCAGCTCAATTGGGCAATAAAAGTAATATGGGTAAGGTTCTGGGTGTGTTGAGAGATTTTGTTGAACCTTTCGCTAGTCAGGCGTTTGCCAAAAAAAGCACCCGATCTTTGACACATCGCCAGAATTTGTTTCAATCTTAGGTCTACGTCTAGGCTCTAAATTTAACGTTCAACGTCTAAACTATCGCTTGCCTTTGGCCTTCAGTGGAGTGAGGAGTATGCAACCGATGATTATTGCCCACCGGGGCGCGTCTGCTTACGCGAAGGAAAACACGCTAGCTGCGTTTGAGATGGCGATCGCACTGGGAGCCAGCATGATTGAGTTTGATATCCGTCGAACCAAAGACCGTGTGCTAATTGCTTATCACGATGCCGACCTGAACCAGCACCCCATCCGCAAGATGACCTACGCTGAGTTACAGGCAGTCGATCCCGACGTTCCCACCCTCGATCAGGTACTGACCTTATGCAAAGGTCGGATTCAGCTTGATGTGGAATTAAAAGAGGCGAGGTATGAGCCTGCTGTAGTAGAGCGCTTGCTGAGTGGCTTCCCCCCAGATGCCTTTGTGATTACGTCCTTTCACCCTGCTGCTCTCAAAAATGTGAAACGGCACTACCCCGACATTAAGACGGGGTTTTTATTTGGCAATGGGACGGTTAAGTTTTGTCGGTCGTTTCGGCTCAATGCCAAGGCGGTGCGCGATCGCGTCCGCCACATGCACGCCGATTTTATTGCGCCCCATTGGCAATTACTCGACAGCACGCTACTCACCCAGGTCGTTGGGGGAGACTTGCCCATTTTTGTCTGGACGGTGAACGACATTCCGGCTATGACCAGGCTGCTGGGCGATCGCCGGATTGAGGGCATTATCACCGATACGCCAGATGTGGGGATCAAAATTCGAGAGGCTCAACTCGCAGCCCCCCTGGCGTTCTGCGGAGCCGAATCAGACGGCTAATGGCGTAGATTACCGTAGAGACGCGATTAATCGCGTCTCTACCGTAATTAATCGCGTACCCTAGCGGGAAGCACGAATGAGCAAGAGGGTGCCCGCCGTCAACCCAAAAAAGTTAGGAATCCAGCCGCCCAATAATGGAGAGATGGTGCCAGTTTGGGCGATCGCGCCGCTAATAAACGACAGCATATAGTAGGCAAAAATAATCACAATACTGAGAGCAAAACCCGTTGCTCTACCCGTGCGGCGTAGCTGTGCCCCCAACGATGCCCCCACCAAACCAAAGGCGACACACACAAACGGCAGCGAGAATTTTTGCTGAATTCGGACCTTAAGCTCTCGAATTTTGCTCTCGTTGCCGCCCTGTTTAATCACATCGAGATACTGCCGCGACTCAGCAATGTTCATTTCGCCATAATCTTTGCCTCGACGCGCTAAATCTAGCGGGGCGCGGGGCAGTTGAATTTGCTGCTCTTCAAATTTGACAATGTTGCGAAACGAGCCGTCAGCAGAGACGACATAAATCGTTCCGTTAGAGAAATCCCAGGTGTTGCGCTGAGGATTCCAAACCGCAGATTCAGCACTGACAATTTGATTTAGGCCCTGACGAGAAAAATCTAAAATGGTTAGCCCTTTCATCCGTTCGCCATCAAATTCTTTAGAGTAAAAAATTCTAGACAGGGCATTTTCCTTGCTGCCGTCTGGCTGGGCTAGCTCCTGAAATTCTTGATAGAGAATATTGCTTTCTCGAAATTCTGACTTTTCTTGAGCCAACGCCCGGTCGAGGGTCGTCGAAGCCCGGAAGTTAGCGGCTGGCACAATCGACTCGTTGAAGGCAAAGGTTAAACCTGTTACCACCAAACAAAACACAATCACAGGCGCAATCATCCGATAAACGCTGACCCCGCAACCCCGCAGCGCTACCAGTTCACTGTCGCTAGAAAAGCGGCTGAAGGTCATCAAGGTGGCTAGTAGGGTCGCCATCGGAAAGGCGTAGACGACAAACTCTGGCAGCTTTAGCAGCAGCACTTCTGCTGCGACCGACAAGGGTAACCCCTGCTCGACCACCTGATTGACTAGGTAAAACAGGCTATCGACCGATACGCCTAGAGACGCAAACGCCCCAACGCCAAACAAAAAGGGCGGGATCAATTCGGCAATGATGTAGCGATCCATCACCGACAGTAGCCGCTTCCCCCATGGAAACGTAGGTTTATCAGGTTTAGATAGGCTGCTGGTCATACAGGTTGAAACATCCGAATATAGTCAATCTAAATACAGTCAATCTAAATACAGTCGATCTAAATACAGTCAAGCCAAACGCTGGGCAAATAGCGCACCGATAGGGCAACGGCCTAGGGCTGAAAACTGTCGCCCAAATAATGTTGACGTACTAACGGGTTAGCATATAGCTCTTCGGCATTCCCTGCTGCCAAAATTTGCCCGTCGCGCATGATATAAGCTCGGTCAGTAATAGCCAGGGTTTCGCGGACATTGTGGTCGGTAATCAAGATCCCGATTTGGCGATCGCGCAATCGCGCAATGATCGCTTGAATCTCCGCTACGGCAATGGGGTCTACACCCGCAAACGGCTCGTCTAACAACAGAAACTGGGGACCTGTCTGCCCTGCCGCCAGCGCCCGCGCTAGCTCCGTGCGTCGCCGTTCTCCGCCCGATACCCGATTGCCAAGGGTAGCCGCCACCTGCTCTAATCGAAACTCTTTTAATAGCTCATGCAGCCGCTCAGCATGCTCCGAAACTGGCACCCCTGTCTGCTGAAACACTAGCAAGAGGTTATCTGCCACGCTGAGGTGGCGAAAAATGCTCGGTTCTTGAGCCAAATAGCCAATTCCTCGGCGCGCGCGCTCTTGCAGCGGTAGCGGCGTAATGTCTTGATTGTCTAGCCAAACCCGCCCCTGATTTGGCTTTTCAATCCCGGTGGCAATGTAGAAGGTGGTAGTCTTTCCGGCTCCGTTGGGTCCTAGCAAACCCACAACCTCGCCCGTACTAACCGAAAGGCTAACGCGGTTGACAACAGTGCGTTTACCGTAGGATTTGTGGATATTTTCCAGAACGATTTTCAAAGACTGCCCCTCAGAAATGCCAAGTTTTAAGAATGCCAGAAAAATCTAGAAGAATGCCAAGATTTAAGTGATTCGGCTACCGATTTTACCAGAGCAACGGGCAGCGACTGGGTCTTCAAGGACTGACGGGCGTCTTAAACTCTGGCTTGGGATTAAAGTCAGGGGTGACGGGAGCCGTTGGAGCAGCCGTTCCGGGCGTTCCAGGGGTAGAAACGACGGGGTTGGGATCGGGGACGATGTAAATCGATTCGACCTGTGCTCCTTGGTTGGGCAGCGCCACAAACCGACCTTCATCGATCAAGTACGTTACCACTTCACCCCGAATGCTGTTGCCCTCTTGCAAGATATAGACATCACCACTCAGGACAATTCGCCGTTCTCGGCTGTAGTACTGGGCTTGGACAGACGTGGCCTGAATTTGGCGAGCGGGGTAGTTAATCCGCACGTTGCCGCGAGCCGTAATCACGCCGGTCACCGCGTTAGCCTCTTGAATGTCGGACTCAAGCCGCAGGGGCTGACCTGGTGCGGCGGTTGTTTGGGCAGTGGCGGGGCTAAGCGGAATGGCAGGCAAGATACCTGCAACAGTACTGAGTACGGTAACCATTGCCAGGATAGTAACGCGTAGCCAGGAGATTGAGAGCCGAGGCAAGCGGACAAGAGCCGTCATAAAACTGACCGGGGTGGAGATCACTTGAAAATCTTAACCTGAAGGGTGGAGTTCGAGATCTGATGGGGCTGACGGGTTAAAGCAAGAGAGAGTTCCAGCGATTTAATCTAAAGACTTAAATGTATCTAATCTGTATCCGGTTGAAATAGCCCCCTAGCTAATCTTACGAATGTAAGGGAGCTGAACCGCAGGATTTGGTAGGTTCTTAATGTCTGTGGGAGAAATAGCCCCATCAGGGGGGTGAAGCGGGGGCAGGAGCGATCGCCGGATCTCTCCTACCTGCTCTGCCCCCATCTGTTGCAGGATACCCAACAGGGCCGCACTTTGCTGCACCAGTTCGGCTACATCCATCCCCCCATAGTCAGGTTGATAGATCCTCAGCCGTCGCAGCCCCTCTCCCAGGAGCGTCACTGTACCGCGCCAGTTTTCGTTCTCCAAATGATAGAGCGCCACCGCAATTTGCAGCACTCCCTGGTAGAAGGTGCGCTGCGGCTCCATCGATTCCATCCAAATCGCTTCCAGCGTGTCGTGGCAGGCGTAGAACTGCTGTTGGTTAAACTCTTCTACCCCCTGCCAAAATTCAGCCGCAATCTCGTCGTGCACTTAGATGCCTCAGATATTTCTTTAGATAGTGGGATTTTAGTCCTCTAGCGTGCAGAAATTCTAATCAAAAATTTACCTTAAATCTGCTCATCTTTTGGGCAGCGCAGAAGCATATATTAAGGCTCTAAACCTATGTCATAAATTAAATCTTGTCTTGCATTTTAGAGTGTCCCTGTTTTGACATAATGCATAATTTATACCTGGATCCAGCAACGCCTCCTCTTCAGGTGCCCCCTGCAAAATACACCTAAATGCCCGAGGGGGGCATTGTACATTAATGAGTAAAAGGTTCTAATAAGTAGCCATCTCCAACAACAATTAACCAAAATGATGCCTATGCAGCTTCTGAGGATTCCTGGATTTTTACTAGCGCTTAGCTTGAGCTTGGCTGCCTGTGGTACATCCCAAGAGACAGCCGTTTCACCTAGCCCTACAGAGGCTACGGAATCATCTTCAGCCGCTTCTCCAACTGCTGACACCGTTAGTTACAAGACAGATTTGCTGGTTGTCACAACCGTCGCTCCCATCACCAACATTGTCAGCAACATTACAGGCGATCGCATTCGAGTTGTGGGCATCGTTCCCGAAGGCACAAATTCTCACACCTTTGAACCGCGTCCCTCTGATGGAGAAATATTGACAAAAGCCAGTCTGATTTTTGTCAATGGACTTTCCCTAGAGCAGCCCACCATGAGCTTGGCAGAGTCTGTCAAACCGAAAGAAACTAAGGTTTATGAGTTGGGCAGCAACACAATCGCCAAGGATGACTGGGTATTCGACAATAGCTTCCCACAAGCAGAAGGCAAGCCCAATCCGCATTTATGGGTTGATACCAAGTTCGCAGAGGCATACGCCAAATATGCGGCAGAACAGCTATCTAAGCTTGATCCCGAAGGTGCAGACTACTATGCGGCGAATCTAAAGGCTTACCTAGTAAAACTTGAAGCACTGGATCAAGTCACGCGGGAGGTAGTTGCTAGTATTCCCTCTGAAAATCGTAAACTGCTGACCTATCATGACTCGTGGCCCTACTGGGCAAAGCAATATGGCTTCGAAGTAATTGGAGCGATTCAACCATCTGACTTTAATGAGCCGTCAGCTCAGGACGTTTCTCAGTTAATCGATCAAATTCGCGACACAAAAGTCCCTGCTATCTTTGGCTCTGAGGTGTTTCCCAGTAAGGTATCTGAGCAAATTGCCCGCGAAGCAAACGTCAAACTTGCCAATACCAGCGATGATGATTTGCCAGGGGATGGGTCTGCGGTTGCAGTTGAAAATTCTGATCCAAAACATACCTACATTGGGATGATGGCAGAAAATTTGCGGATCCTAGCAGAAAATCTGGGAGGTGATCCAAGCTTAGTTGACAAGCTAGACACCAGCAACGTAGTCGGTTCTACCGCAAAACTATAACTCTATGGAACCATTGCTGGAGATTAAAAACCTTGCCTGTGGATATCAAGCTCAGCCTGTATTTACTCACGTTAATCTCAAGCTCTATCCGAAGCAGCTATCCGGTTTAGTCGGCCCATCGGGTTGCGGCAAAACAACGTTGATCAAGACAATTTTGGGCTTAGCTCATCCTTGGGTCGGTGAAATCTGGTTTCGGGGGCAGAAACTTCAACCTGGGGTGTCGCCCCCCAAAGTAGGGTATGTACCGCAGGTCGAAACAGTAGATTGGAGTTTTCCGGTCACGGCGGAAGAAGTGGTGATGATGGGACGGTACCGTAGGCGCAACGTCTCACCGTTTCCGTCAAAGCGCGATCGCCAAGTTGCCAGAGAACTCCTATACCGAGTCGGCGTAGAAGACGTAGCTCATCAACCGATCGGCGAGTTGTCGGGTGGGCAACAGCAGCGAGTCTTTATTGCACGGGCGCTGGTCGGTGAGCCGGATATTGTGCTGCTAGATGAACCCACCAGCAGCTCTGATCTGCGAGTGCAGCATGAACTATTGCACCTACTGGCAGAACTCAACCAGCAAGGGTTAACCATCTTGCTCTCTACTCACGATTTAAACTCGGTGGCGACCCACTTGCCCTGGGTGATTTGCTTTAATCATGGCATCATTGCCCAGGGGGAACCGACTGAAGTTTTCACACCGCAGACTTTAAAGCAGACCTTTGGGGGAGAAATGGTGGTGATTCGTGAGGGCGATCGCATTCTGATTGCTAGCAGCCTCAGTACGCTCCGCCATCGAATGCAGGACAACTTACCCTCTATTCTTCGCCAAACACATTAACGTCTGCTATGGACTTGCTACTCAGACCATTCCAATACGAATTCTTCAGCCGTGCCCTGCTAGTTGCGATGCTGGCAGGGCTGCTATGCGGTGTAATGGGCGTGTATATTACGACTCGACGGATGAGTTACATTGCTCACGGCTTGTCTCACGCAATTTTGGGCGGAGCTGTACTGAGCTATGTGTTGCAGCTAAACTTTTATATTGGAGCAGGCATCTGGGGATTTATTTCGGCACTGGTGATTCAATTTCTCACTGGACGCAAAATCTATGCGGATGCGGCGATTGGCATTGTGACAACCGCTAGTTTTGCCTTAGGAATTGCCATTATTAGCACCTATCGCCAATTTACTAAAAGCTTTGAGGCGGCACTGTTCGGAAACGTCTTAGGAGTAACCCCGAACGATGTCTGGGTTGTGACCTGTGTAACAATCGCTTTACTAGCGTTGGTCTTCATCTTTTATCGCCCGTTGTTGTTCTGGTCTTTCGATCGCGATGTTGCCAAAGTGCATGGTGTTCCAGTACTGGCAATGGACGTTTTATTTGCCCTGATGTTAGCAGCCATGTTGGTCACAACGCTGCAAATCTTAGGCGTCACATTAATCATTTCAGCCATCATTATTCCTGCTTCGATTGCTCGGTTGTTGAGCGATCGCTTTGGCATGATGATGATCTACGCTGCCGTACTTGGAGCAGGCATATCCTTCGTTGGAATTTATTTAAGCTACTACTTTGACGTTGCTTCCGGAGCAAGTGTGGTTCTGCTCTCTACAATCGTTTTCGGCATCGTTTTACTTTGGACAAACCTTAAGCAACGTCGAAAGCGCAGAACTCTAGATTCACATCTGCTGTAGAGCTTAACACCCAAGAATCAAGTGACTAGTAGAAGACGGCGCAAGTTTAGCTACCGTAGGGCGGGCATCTTGCCCGCGCAGGCTGGAAGCCTGCGCTACGAACGGTAGGCAGATTTACGCCTCAGACTACTAGCTCAAGTTATCGACGCCCACGGCAGCAACACGACTTGATGCATGCAGGGATTGTTTCTTTGCATGTCGTTACAAGCCGTCAGGAACCGACGAGATTCCGATACTCTTACAGGTATAGGTTTGTATGCATGTAGGAGCGTAGGCTATGGTCGCGATGCGGAGCTGGGTACGAGCAGGTCTGTCGGTGCTGGTAGCGATCGCCATTTGGTGGGGGATTGGGACGATCTCAGAAGCCGGAGCGATCGCCAGTCCGGCCAATGTCAACCTGGTCACCGACGTCGAGGTACATTTGGGCACCGCTGGCGAAGCCCTTACCTTTGTCCCCGACCATCTAGATTTTGTGGCGGGCAGAAAATATAGGCTTACCCTCGACAATCCCAGTTCTGTGAAGCACTATTTCACCGCCAAAGACTTTGCCGACAGCATTTGGACTCAAAAAGTGGAAGCGGGTGACGTCGAAATTAAAGGCGCGATTCATGAACTAGAACT
>CASBQX010000067.1 GCA_949127925.1 Synechococcales cyanobacterium PMM_0002 | reverse complement strand
GCAGAAGGGGCAATAGGAGAGCTAGACGGGGTGACATCTGCCGCATTGGAGATGACAGGTTGAGAAAAACTGTACTGTAGTGTCCCAGTCGTCGCATCCCACAGATGGGCTACTCCATCCTGACTGGCGGTGGCAATCCAGCGGCCACTGGGACTAAAGACGGCCTGGGTAATCTGGGTGGGTTGCTTTAAGTCATAGACTTGTTGCAAATTAATCGGTGACTGCTCCATCGGCTTTGGCTCTGTGGCCAGGGCAGGCGGCTGGATGGCAGGGGAAGGAGCTGCTACATTTATGGGGCTTGAGGCCGCAGCTCCGCCCAGTTTCGAGCCATACGGTGCGATTTGTCCCAATTGTTTGGTCAATTGCCACAGCTGCAAATTGCCACTGCGCCCCACTAAAAGCAAGGATTTGCCATTAGGACTAAATTGAAAGCTATGAATGTGCCAGTCTTGGGTGAGCCGAGCCTGAAGTTTGCCAGTTTTGGCCTGCCATAGGGAAACGGTGCGATCGCCTCCAGCTGCAATCCAGCGGCCATCGGTGCTAAAGGCAACCTGTTTGACCGGCTGAGGCAGCGCCAGCCGCTGCACCAGTTGACCCGATTCAACCGACCAAATTTTTACCTGCATTGCGTTTTCGGCGATCGCCGCTATCTTCTTCCCATCGGGGCTAAACACGATCGCAATGATATTTGGGGTCGCAGGAGTAGACGATTCTGGGGCAAGGACGGCGGTGGCGGATGCGGATGGGGCAAGCGCTGATTGCGGGTCATCGGGCACAGAGAGATTTGCCGCCGCATTGGAGTCTGCCTTCCACGACAGCAGCCGCTGCGATTGCTCACGCGGCTGGGCATAGATGGCGCGACTGCCTCCTGTCCAGAGCCGAATTGTGCCATCGGCACTAGCCGTTGCCATCAGCTGCTGGTCGGGGCTAAAGGCAATTTGGTTGACGCGCCCCCGGTGCCCTTCTAGCTGCACCTGTAACCGCAAGTCGCGCAGTGCCGCCCGCAGGCTCGACTGGGCTTCATAGGTGCGCTCCCCTTGCTCTGCCGCCAGACGGCTAATCAATAGCGCTGCCATGGAGTCGTGACTGGGTTCTTGCAAAATTGACTGGGCGATCGCCGCTCGTTCTCGTGACGTGGCAACCTGCGACTGATAATCTTTTTCTGATTGGGTTTTAATGACATCCTGATATTGATTGAACGAGACAACCAAGGCGATCGCCACCGCCGCAGGCACAGTGATCTGCAACAAACGCAGCTTGCGCCGCCCGCGCTGGCGTTGCCTCGTGCTAGCCGCGACAAAGGTGCGCCCTTGAGCCGACAGTTCTTGCGGATAGACTCGCAGAAAGCGTTCTGCATCTAATAGCCGCTCCCCTCTAAGCAAATAATCTGCCGTCCTACTCTGGGTTTTGAGCCGTCCCTTCAGGTGCTTTCGCGGTTGACTAATCGCGCTCCACTCTTGTGCAGATTGCTCAATCCGCCGCCGCCGCCGCAGCATATCGCGACTGTCGTCGAGCCAGTTGCGCAGCAGGGGCCAGTTGCGAATCAGCGACTCATGAACCACATCCACCACATCTGGAATGTCAAAGGCGGTAATGTCTAGATTGTCTCCGTCTAGACGTGAGCGATCTAGACGGAAGGCATCTAGATTTTGATGTGGCGATCGCCCATCTGATTCGTCTGCCTTAACCCCATCACCCCCCCGGCTCGTAATGACCAGCTTAGCCGCCGCCAGTTTCTCTAGCGTCTGCTCCACTAGTTCTAGGGGAAACGCGGGGCTGACAAGCTCCGCTTTATTGATACGACGGCGGGTGTCTTCGGTGCCTTCACCCAGTTGGGTTAGCGCTAAAAAAATCCGTCGCGTTACAGTTTGCTCGTCAGGCGTGAGGTGATCAAAAAAATCGGTGGCCTGTTTTTGTAGAGTGCCGCGCACGCCACCGAGCTGAGCATATGCATTTAGCGTCAGCCGAGACGGCCCGCCTGTAGGGTCTATTTCTCGGTGCCGCCACAGTTCCATCAAGGTATACTGCAACAGCGGCAATTCGCCCGGTGCGCCAATCACATCCAGCAATATGGTGTAAATCAAATTGGGTTCACAGATCAGACCTGCTCTTTTGGTTGGTTGCACAATGGTGGTCTTAATCTGTTCGTATCCCATTGGCATCACCCGCACCATTTGGCGCTTCATTTGGGCAGCTAAGTTTGGGTAACGCAAGCACTGCCCTAGGAAATCTGCCCGTAACACCACCACAATTCGGAGGCGATCGTTTGCCGTGTGCAGCGCTTGGGTAAGACAGTCAAAGAAATGACGCCGCTCTTGTTCTCCCTGCACCCCTCGGCACAGCGAAAATATTTCTTCAAATTGATCAATCACTAGGACTAAGTTTGATGCAGTTCGCCCTATTCCTCCTGTGAGACTGCCATGACTAGATATGCTGGTTTCGGACGGTAGACTGGCACAGACTAGCTGTGCCAATCCCTGCTCTTTGTCCTGCAAAAAATTTTCGGCGCGTCGCAGTTGCTCAGCCCGCACCAGGTCTGACAGGTCTGGATCAACAAAGGCACCGGCCAAACTGCGTAGGGGATGCTCGGTGGGTGTAATCAGCTTAATCCGCCAGCGATCGCTACCCGGCAACGCCTGCCCCCGCCGCAGTTCTGGCACCATCCCCGCTCTCACCAGCGATGACTTGCCGCTACCCGACGCCCCAATTACGGTCACGAACACATCGGTAGCCACCGCAGTGACAAGCTGTTGCGTTAGCTGTTCACGACCAAAGAAACAATCTGCATGGGCTTCATCAAAAAACTCTAATCCTCGAAAGGGGCAGATATCCACTCCTGTAGAATCGGTGGTCGGAAGCAGTGAGTCTAGGCCAGAACACCGCGTCAGAACGATTTCATTGCCCGAGCTTTCAAATAGGGGCTGCTGAATCTCCCCTTTGAGGCAATTGCTGACCCAGGCTGTCAAATAGTGATTGGTAACTCTGCCGCTGCTAGCATGGCGGGGATCAAGCCCTGTCTGGACGGCTTTGGTCAGGACGCTGTAGGGGCTATCTAATGACTCGTAAGCAGATTCGTACTCCCGTGACGCTGCGATAAATAGTCGATCTGTGCCGGCTGTGGCTCCCGGATCAGCCTCCAAAAAATTTAATAATTCTCCACTATGGCAACAGTCTAAGATCACGATCCGCTGCCGCACTGGGCTTTCTTGGAGCAGTCGTCGCAGCCAAAATAAGGAGAGTCCATAAAACCCCGCGTCGGGCTGGGCATCACTCACAGCCAGATAACCTTCTTGAATGCCTGCATCTTTTTGAATCCCGTGCCCCGAGAAGTAGAACAGCGCCGTGTGAGGAATATTGCGACCCTTGGGCTTAAACAAGTTAACCAGAGCGGTTTCTAAAGTCCGTAGGGTGACAGGGGTAGTTTTACCAATTTGAGGCTGTTCAGCTTGCACAATTTCAGGTAGACGCTGCACCCGAAACTCACCGTAGGTTTGTAGCACCTGGGCGATCGCCTCCGCATCGTGCGCTGGGCTTTGCAACGCCTGTAAATATCGATATGTATTAATTCCAACGACCAAAGCATCTCGTGACATTCGCTTCTTCCCTTTGTCAAACTCTCAGAAAACCCGATTAATTCATCTCGTTTCTTTGCCGCATTGAAGTGCCTCATTAACCCAGATCTGGAACAGGTAGACGCTGCACGCGGTGAACCCTCTATCCAGTCAGATTTGGTTTTTGCACTCAAACTACGGCACTCAAGCTTAAAAACAACAGCCATTTAGCTCAGACTATCTACTAAGTTTTCGTGGGAGATTTTTCCCACAGAAAAGCAGCAAAATGGCGGTATGTACCACTTCTCAATCAGCGATCGCGATGATTATTTTGGGGGGATTCTAGCCGAGAGAAAACAGAGAACAGCAGGGGAAACTTTAGCAATCGTCTTTAAATCCCAAGAAAACTTAAAGCTTTGATTAACGGCAACAGGATCTACTCTGAAATCGATTTAGGGATGCTAATTAGTTGAGTGTACTGGCAGATATGGCACGACCGTTAATATTAGTCAACCAAAGTAATTTCACATAATGTGCACTTTTTAGGCGGCTATTTGTCTTATCTCAAATCATTCTTGTAAGACATTTTTGAAGCTATCAACTTCGATAAACAGCACTCTCGTTGCTTTTATAGCTCCCTAAAATGAAATATAGCTGTCTTAATCCATTATGTAAAAGGGGGTGACAACCTCTATGGGTCTTACCTTCCAGGCTTTTTTGAATTTTGAAGATTTGACTTTAACCTTGAAAATACTCTGCATAAATACTGAATTTTGATCTACGTAAATGCCAATCTTATTATTTTATTTAAAGATAGTTTCCTCAGCCTACCTCCTCTTCTCATTCACGTCTCATCTTCAAGGAAGGGAGCGTATCCCAACGCCAGAGTACGTTATGAAGGTGTAGCTCTTTGCCGAATAAAAATATTCACATAGCAACCTTTATAAAATGTAAAAAGCTACTTAGGAAGAATTACACAGAAAAGTAGGACGTAATTGTCCTGCTTTTTCGCTTTGATCTGGAGAAATCTCCGTGAATAATGCAGGTGAATGCAGTCAATTAAGACAGTTATTGGTAATGTTAGATTTAGCGTAAATACAGCTCTTAAATCAGCCAAATGTATGAGGAGAATCGGCCAAGTCCATGAGGGAAGTCGGGACTTTGTGAGGGTTGATATCCGCCAAGTCACCAAAGATTGTTTGAATCTATGTAGGCAGAGGTCACTTTTTTATTTTTTTTGTTTAAATTCTGACTGGCCGCAGAGTTTTGAATTAAAATTCTTGAAAGCAAATAAACGCCTAATCCCTCCTTGCTCCAGAATCGAAGATTGGAGGCTGCTTTAAAGGTTGCCGATAGCCTGTCAGAGATCTGGAGGTGTGGTTTACCCTTAGAGGATACGGCTGGGGGGTGACGGAGGCGTGGTCTGCCCTGCGGGTTTTTTTGAGGAGGAGGGGGATGTCCGGCTCTGAATCTGCGCGTGAATGGCGTGATTTAGGGTATTTAATGTTTATGAGATTTTAAAGTTAGTGGTAAAAATGATGTAAGTCTGGTAGTTTTGACTGACCCTTCACCTTGCCAGCCGTTCAACGCATTTGTCAGATTCAGAGTAGGTTTCCTTAGATATACTGAGTGCGATCGCCAGCTCACTGCCTGATTCCTGCCCCATAATTTTCTCCTCCGTGATTTGGGCAACGAGTGCAATCCCCTGCTCTTTTAGCAATCTATTCTCTTAGTCGTATGCCGCAACCCTCTGCCTCACATCCGGTTAACAGCACTTCTACGGCGTCTGCAATCGACGGCAGTGCTTGGTACATTGAAGGAGAAATATTGGCCAATAAAGGCTGCTATTCAGAAGCCCTGCACTGTTTTAAACAAGTGCTTGAACTTCAACCTGACCACTGTGCCGCCTGGGTTTTTCGCGGAGTCATAGCGCTGCATTTAGAGCACTACCTTGAGGCTCTACAAAGCTGCGATCGCGCTCTGGAAATTCAACCTAGTAATTCTGAAGCATGGATGTTTCGAGGCGTGGCTCTGCATCGGCTGCACCGCTATCGAGAGGCGTATGGCAGCTACGATCGCGCTTTGGGCAAGCAGCGGCCGTCAACTTGACAGCGATCGCTGTCATAGGGGCTAGTTCCATTGCACAGTTGGAGCAGAGTAAAATAAGAAGGTTGAGTTGAGGATCAAGTTGCTTGATCTAAAATGCCTATCGAAACTATTTATGGTCATCTACAGGGCTTAAAGTCTAGCCAGCTCAAGCAGTTACAGCGGCTGTACCATCAACGGTTACCAGGCGATCGCCTCACTACGCCAGAGTTTGCTCAGCGCCTAGCTGCTGTGAGTACCGAGATTGGACAACCTGTGTGTGCCTACATTAACCGCCGAGGTCAGGTGATTCGGGTTGGTGTGGGCACTGTGCGGCAAACTCAGATTCCTCCTCTGGAATTACCGCGTTACGGGGCTGAGCGCCTGAGTGGCATTCGCTGCATTGCCACTCAACTGAAATCAGAACCGCCCAGCGAGGGCACCTTGACCGCTATGGCGCTTCAGCGATTAGATGCTCTGGTGATCTTGGTTGCTTCGGGCGGCGGGTTTGAGCGTCGAGGTGGGGGGGCAACGGGCTATGTGCAGGAGGCTTTCCTAGCGCATCTAGTGCCTCATCCCGAGGCTAGCTGGACGGTTTCGCCAGCCATGAGCTTAGACATGATTGCTCAGCAAGACTTTTTGGACTTGACCGAAAGTCTGGAGACTGAATTCCAGCGTGAATTTGTGGCTCAGCAGGTCGATGCAGACCACGATCGGGCGCTGCTAGTCGGTGTATTGACAGGGAGGCTAACCGCTCAGGCGTTTCAAGATGGTTTGGTGGAACTGGCGCGGTTGGTAGAAACAGCAGGCGGTGAAGTCATGCATGTGGTGCGCCAGAAGCGAACCCACCCTCATCCTCAAACTGTTGTGGGAGAGGGGAAAGTTCAAGAAATTGCCTTGGCGGCTCAAACGGTAGGAGCCAGTTTGGTCGTGTTTGATCGCGATCTGTCCCCGGCACAAGTTCGTAATCTAGAAATGCAGATTGGCGTTCGGGTGGTAGATCGCACCGAAGTGATTTTAGATATTTTTGCCCAACGAGCACAGACTGGAGCCGGGAAGCTTCAAGTAGAGCTAGCGCAATTGGAGTATATGATGCCTCGTCTTGCCGGACGCGGCCGCAGCATGTCTCGACTGGGAGGTGGGATTGGGACGCGTGGCCCTGGTGAAACGAAGTTAGAAACTGATCGACGAGCCATTCAACGGCGAATTTCTCGACTGCAAAACGATGTGAACCAGTTGCAGGCGCACCGATCGCGTCTACGACAACGGCGACAGAACCATGAGGTGCCCTCGATCGCCGTAGTGGGATATACCAACGCTGGCAAGTCTACGTTGCTCAACGCCCTGACTAATGCAGAGGTTTACACCGCAGATCAGCTGTTTGCCACCCTAGACCCCACCAGCCGCCGACTGATGCTGACCGATGCGGTTAACCATCAATCGCTAGAAATCGTCTTAACCGATACAGTTGGCTTTATTCACGACTTGCCGCCCTCATTAATGGATGCCTTTCGAGCCACCCTAGAAGAGGTAACAGAGGCTGACGCGCTGCTTCACGTCGTTGATTTGTCTCATCCCGCGTGGCAAAGTCAGATTCGTGCTGTCATGGCTATTTTGTCTGAAATGCCCGTGACGCCGGGTCCTGCCTTGGTGGTATTCAACAAAATTGATCAAGTAAACGGCGATGCTCTCGCGTTGGCACAATCCGAATTTCCGCAGGCGCTGTTTATTTCAGCTAGCGATCGCTTGGGGTTTGAAACCTTGCGGCAACGGCTGCTCCAGCTTGTGCACTATGCCGTCAGCTATCGTCTTTCGTGAGTCGTTAGTCCTCTGTTTGGGCACTGTTTGTTGATGGTTCGATCAGCGTGGCGAGCTAGTTTCTAGCTGCTGCTGATTAAACTTCATCAAAATTTTATTAGAAAAATACAATTTATTGAGGGTTGTCGCTTTAGGGTGTGTATTACTTGTTATTGAGAGTGACTACTTTAGGGTATGGCTACTCGAAATCACTCACATGACTACATATAAAGCGTCGCATAGGAGATACAGCAGTGTTGCAAGAACCGTCAACCATCTTGGTCACCGGAGGCGCAGGTTATATTGGCTCTCATGCTGTGTTGGAGCTTCAGCAAGCTGGGTATAAAGTGATCGTGTTGGACAATCTAGTCTACGGTCACCGAGAGCTGGTTCAAGAGGTGCTCAAAACAGAGCTGATTGTCGGAGACACCAGCGATCGCAGCTTGCTAGACCAACTGTTTGCCAGCCGAGAAATTGCCGCTGTCATGCATTTTGCTGCCTATGCCTACGTTGGCGAATCGGTGACAGATCCAGCAAAGTACTACCGTAACAATGTGATTGGCACTCTCACCTTGCTCGAAGCGATGCAGGCTGCTAATCTCAACAAATTTGTCTTCTCTTCAACCTGTGCTACTTACGGCATCCCTGAGACAGTTCCGATTCCGGAAAATCATCCTCAGCACCCGATTAACCCTTACGGAGCTACCAAATTAATGGTAGAGCGGATTCTGGCAGATTTTGATCTTGCCTATGGTCTGCAATCGGTTTGTTTCCGGTATTTCAACGCCGCTGGGGCAGATCCTGAGGGGCGACTGGGTGAAGATCACAATCCCGAAACGCATCTGATCCCCTTGGTGCTGCAAACGGCGATGGGGATGAGAGATTGCATTAAAGTGTTTGGGACTGATTACCCTACTCCTGATGGCACCTGCATTCGCGATTATATCCATGTCACTGATTTGGCAGCGGCGCATGTGCTGGGATTAGATCATCTGCTGCGGGGTGGCAAAAGTGCCACCTTCAATTTGGGCAATGGCAATGGGTTTTCGGTTAAGCAGGTCATTGATGCCGCTCGCCAAATTACGCAGCGTGATATTAAGGTGCTAGAGTGCGATCGCCGTCCGGGCGACCCCCCTAGCTTGGTGGGTAGCGGCGAGAGAGCCAGAACTGTACTGGGGTGGAATCCCCAATATTCTGATTTACACCAAATCCTGACCCATGCCTGGAACTGGCATCAGACCCGTCATGCCTCGGAATTAATCCAGCCCTAGGCTAGGCGTGACGGTCAACCCGCTTCAAATTGTTTAAACCGCAAAAAGGCACGCTCAACGTGCCTTTTTGCGAAACTAACTTAAAAATCGACAACAAAATTGAAGTAAATTCTGTGAAGTATTTTTTTCTGTCAGATGGGTGGGTAGTCGGTCGGGTCTGGGAGTTTGGCGGGCTTTGGGATGAACTGTCCTGGCGGCGAAAGCCAGATATTGTCCGGATGCATCTGGCAATCTTAGAGCGAGATGAGAAACTGTGGCTCTATCGGGTTGAAGATGCAGTGCTGATGGTGGAGGTAAAACCATCCGTTCAGGCGGCTCAGACCGTTCAGGCGGCCCAGACCGCTCAGGCGGCTAATATTAGTATTACTACCATCGGACAGGTAGTCCTCAAGCGCCTGATGGATGCTGATCAAGCGATCGATTTGCTGTGTGCTGCCGACATGGCTATGGAGGGATAGCCAAGATAGATTACGGGTTCCCTTGGATGCGATCGCCCACCCCATCGGGCAGGTCTGATAGCACATTGTCGGACAGGTTGCTGATGGCACGCTGAAGGGTAACCAACGAGCGGTTGTAGCCCAGAATTGCGCGCACTTGGTTCCCTTGAGCTTGGGTTAAGTCTGTCTGAGAATTTAGTACGTCAGTTTGGGTGCCGACCCCCGCCTGGAAGCGTAAACGTGCTAGTCGCAAAGCCTCGACCGCCTGCTCTAAGCCAATTTCAGCTGTACCAATATTGGCCTGGTTGGCCTGGAGCGACAAGAATGCCTGCTCAACTTCAAAGCGAACGGTGTTGCGAGTATTGGCAAAATCGTTCTCGGCGATCGCTCCGCTAATTTCTTGCTGGCGTGCCCGTGCCCGAGCCGCTCCCCCCTCAAACAGAGCCAAATCAACCTGTGCCCCAACCAGATAAGTATCATTAAAGTCAGGATCCCCGTCATTAGTGGGGTTGGAAACACTGTACTGCGCAAATAGCGAAACCTGAGGCCCCAATGCCGCCAGTGAGGCTCGCCGCTGTAGCTCAGCAATGTCGCGCTGCACCAGCTGTTGTTCCATTTCAGCTCGACTCTTATAAGCCAAGATAATGCTATCTTCTAGGGTCAACGGCCAGTCTGGTTCTACCGCCACCAGATCCGCCGCTGACACATCGGCGGACTGCGCTAGCCCCAACCGCTGCGCCAACTGCCGCCGATCAATCTGCTGCTGGCTGAGCGACTGCCTCAACGTTTGTTGATCATTAGCCAGCTGTACCTGTGCCTGAAGCACATCAAACCGGGTGCCGACGCCCGCCCGCTCTAGGGCAACCGCATCTCTCAAGCTTTGCTGTGACTGATCTACTGTATCTATCGCAATTAATACGTCCGAGTCCGACCGCTGCATGTCGTAGTAGTCGTTACTGACATCTAGCCGGAGCTGCTCGGCCAACACTTCTACTTGAAGCTGCTGCAAGCGGATTTGCTCTTCTCGGGCACGAATGGTGGAGGATCGCTGCCCAGACGTAAAAACGTCATAATCAACTCGCAGCGCGGCTCCCAGGGTAGTCGTCACATTGTCTTCGATCCGGGTCACCCCATCAAACGGATTGGTATCCGTGCCCCCATTGGGATTTTCTTGCACATTCAGACTGCCTTGCGCCGTCACAGTAGGCAGATTAGCGGCTTGCGCTTCTCTCAACAGGGCACGATTTCGCTCTAGTTCTAACTCGGCTGAATATAGTTCTCGGTTATTGCGGCGAGCCAAATCCACTGCCTGCTGTAGCGTAATTGGCTGGGTCTGCCGAATCCGCACTTCGTCTGGCGTGGTGGGAAATAGTAGCGGGTTAGGATCTGGCTCCAATTCTTCTGGGAAGCTGGTTGAGGGAGCTAGAGTCGGTTGCGCTAGAGTAGCGTCGGGAACTGGAGCTGCCTCAAGAGTCGGCGTTGGCTCGGGTGCAGCGGTTGGCAGCGGCTCAGCTTGGGCAACGACATCAGATGCTCCAGTGGTTGCCCCAGTGGTTGCTTCTGAGATAGCGCTAGGCTGCTGATCTGGCTGGGCTTCTGCTACCTGAGCTGCTGCTACCTGAGTTGCGGCTGTCCTCTGGGGCGATCGCTCCATTGCTGGTAAGGTCGATGAGGCTGTCAACCGCTGCACCCGAGCCAACGCAGACTCTTGAGGCGGCTCCAGTTCCCGACGCTACTCTAGCGCAACCGACTCTATCTCCCTCAACCAACTTCCCAG
>CASBQX010000066.1 GCA_949127925.1 Synechococcales cyanobacterium PMM_0002 | reverse complement strand
ACTGCCTTGTGGCTGGCTCTATCAAGAGAAGGATTGGGGCTGGTTCAAAAGGAGTGGTTGTGGCGGCACCTTGAATCGATCTGAGTGCAATCTCAAACCGCTTTAAACACGCTTTAAACACACTATTCACTCGATGAAGCTTGCACCCATGACAGAACTACAGCGCAACGCTCGATTGCTTAGTTCATTTTTGCTAGGAACAATATTGGGTTGTATTGCTATGTTTTGGTACCTCACCATTTTCAAGCCACAGCCAACCATCAGTCTTGATGGAATGACCACGTTTGATACTGCAACCTACGAAAATCTTTACTTCACCGACGCAATTTATCTTCAAGATCCAACCATCGTAAAAGACAAAATCTATTTACGCTTTCGAGATGCTGCTGCCATGAATGCTGTGATCGACAAAAGGGTCGTAGTCAGCGGCCAGCTTCACGCTGTTGATATTGGCGATGGAGAGAACGTGACTGAGCTAGATGTTTTGCGCGTAGAACGGATTGAGCCATAATCGGCAGCTTCAACCTCTACACAGGTGACGCCTTGTCGTAAAATTGGGGTTTCTGTGGCTTAGTCCGTCTCCCCACTCTTTGCACCACCCTCCACATTATGCTTTGCGACTATCTCCAGCTAATTTTGACTGCCCGCGTTTACGATGTCGCTCAAGAAACACCGCTGGAGATTGCTCCTAACCTATCGACACGCTTGCACAACCAGGTGTTGCTGAAGCGAGAAGACATGCAGTCGATTTTCTCATTTAAGCTGCGCGGAGCATACAACAAAATGGTACACCTGTCGGCTGAGCTGCTGGCGCAAGGGGTGATTGCCGCGTCAGCCGGAAACCATGCGCAGGGAGTGGCGCTGAGTGCGCATCGGTTGGGGGTTCGGGCCTTGATTGTGATGCCTGTGACGACGCCGCAGGTGAAGGTGGATGCGGTGAAGGCGCGCGGGAGTGAGGTGGTGCTGTATGGCGACACCTATGATGATGCCTATGCCCATGCGCGGCAATTGGAAACAGAAAAGGGGCTGACTTTTATCCATCCGTTTGACGATCCCTATGTGATTGCTGGACAGGGCACAATTGGGATGGAGATCTTGCGGCAATATCAGCAGCCGATTCATGCCATTTTTGTCGCGATCGGGGGCGGTGGCTTAATTTCGGGCATTGGGGCATATATTAAACGGCTGCGGCCTGAAATCAAAATTATTGGGGTGGAGCCAGTCGATTCTGATGCGATGTCGCGATCGCTTCAGGCAGGTGAACGGGTGCGATTGGCGCAGGTGGGGCTGTTTGCCGATGGGGTAGCAGTGCGGCAGGTGGGGGAGGAGACCTTTCGGCTGTGCCAGCAGTATGTGGACGAGATCATTTTGGTCGATACAGACGCAGTTTGTGCAGCCATTAAAGACGTATTTGAAGACACTCGCTCGATTATGGAACCGGCGGGGGCACTGGCGATCGCCGCTGCGAAAGCCTACGTGGAGCGCGAACAGATTCAGAATCAAACGCTGGTTGCGGTAGCCTGCGGAGCCAACATGAACTTCGATCGGCTGCGGTTTGTGGCAGAACGGGCAGAGCTAGGCGAACGGCGCGAGGCCATCTTTGCCGTCACCATTCCCGAAAAACCAGGCAGCCTCCGCACCTTTTGTGAATGCTTGGGTCGCCGCAATTTAACCGAATTTAGCTACCGCATTGCCAACGCCACCACTGCCCATATTTTTGTCGGCGCACAAATTCAAAACCGAGCCGATGCCGCCACCATAGTGGAAAGCTTTGAACACTGCGGCTTCCCAACCCTAGATCTAACCGATGATGAACTGACTAAGCTGCACCTGCGCCACATGGTGGGGGGGCGATCGCCCCTCGCCCATAATGAATTGCTCTACCGCTTCGAGTTCCCCGAACGCCCCGGCGCGCTAATGAAGTTTGTCGATTCGATGAGTCCTAACTGGAATATTAGCCTGTTCCACTATCGCAACAATGGAGCAGACTATGGCCGCATTGTCGTCGGTGTGCAGGTGCCGCCTCACGATATGACCGCATGGCAAGCATTCCTCGACACGCTGGGCTATCGCTATTGGGATGAAAACCACAACCCCGCCTATAGGCAGTTCTTAGGTTAAGTCGGCGATCTCGATCGCCAATGCTGCTGTTGGCATTAAGTGACAATTATGTTTTATTGGCGATCGCTTAAGTTTTCGTAGTGACTGTTAACGAGTTGCGATCAATGACTAAAGCGCAATAACAATTCAGATAACCAGCCGCTAGTAATCTTGGGATCTAACCGATCACTAATCGTCGGCAAAAAGAACCAGACAACGGCGATCGCCCCTCCAGCATCCAAACGTTAACTGAGTGAAGGTGGCGCAAGTTTTGGTGCAAGTTCTGGATCAGGCAAGGTGGGCAACGGTGCTTCAGACGAAAGTCGTGTTTGGATTAACGAGTAAATTTTAAATCTACGATGGCGGGACGATGATCTGATCCAGTAGCACCGCCAAGATGAATATCAGTGACTTGCAAAGACGAACTAACCAAACAATGATCGATTGGAATTGGCATCCACTGTGTAGCAAAATTGAACAGAGGAAACTGCTTGTAAGTGGTGGGAGTCGGCCAGGAAGGAAGGATGCCAAAGCCATGTCGGGCATTGCGTAGACCTGTCTGGCGGATCAAATTCCGATAATAGGGCGACCACATGGTCATGTTTAAATCGCCCATCAACAGTTTGGGTTCTGCAAATGTTTTAGCAGCCTGTCCAGCTAGCTCCATCTGACGATTGCGAGAGTGAAAAAAGTTGGGTTTTACGGGCGGTAGCGAGTGGGTGCCAATGAAGGAAAGGGTATGATTGGCGATCGCAATCTTTGCCACTATGCTGACGTTTTTATCAGTCCCAAAAGAATCTACTTGAGGATCGATCAGTGGGTATCGACTGTAAACAAGATTGCCCAGGTTGTAAGGAGCCGCTCGACCAAAAACATAGGGCAAAATATCTTTAAATGCGTTGAATTGTTCAGCCCAAACTTCATCCACTTCCATAAAAAGAGCCAGATCTGGCTGTTCCTTACGCACCAAATTCAGCACTCGCTCATAGCTCTGATTTTGAGTATTGATGTTGGCAATTAGGATCCGTAAATCGGCGCTAGATCGCTTCGATAGCATACGCGGCGGCAGATACCAAAGAACAACTTGCGTGGCTAACACTACGCAGCAAAATAATCCACACAGGATGAGCGATCGCCGTCGGGTGAAACACAACGCAACAAAAGCAGAAGGCTCAAGCTAAAATACTGAACTTGAAAATGAGACAACAGTTCCAGAGGCAGCCACCAGCCATGGTAAGACGAGATCCAGGCGATCGCCGTCATAGCTGCGATCGCTAGCAGTAAACCAACGGCAATCAAACGATTGAAAGATGATTTCATGATCGCAAACTACCCTAAGGATTATGGATTTAATCAGATCGGGAATTTGATTGCTGGTAGGGGCGAACGGCCGTTCGCCCCTACAGAAGAATAGCGGAGTTATTTAATTCTCATTCCTAGCTTGATGAACGACTCCCTTTGCCTACTGTAATTTCTAGCAAAATTTAGACTGTCATCGCTGACCCGAAAGCCCAGCGCACCGTAATTTTCGCCAAAATTTTCAGCGGCTCAGCCACTTGCGACCCAATCTGCTCAGCGTTTTTACGGATGTAGATCTCTGTATCATCTTACGTACTTTGGGCGGTGACTGGCTGAGATGGGTACTCTACTGAGGGTAAGCATTGCCCCCAATAGAGTCAGTTATGGGATATGGGTTGTACTTGTATGGAATTTTTCCCGCGCCGGGTCCCCAGGGATTAGACCTAATTGGACTAGATCAGCAGCCTGTGCAGACGGCGGCGCTCGACGGGTTTGTGTTTCTGTATTCTGAGGCGCAACAAGAGCGATATTTGACCAGCCGTAAGCATTTGCTGGGTCATGAGCGAGTGCTAGAGCAGGCCATGGAGCGCGGCTTTCGGACGCTGTTGCCCTTGCAGTTTGGCCTGATTATTAGCGATTGGGAAACGGTGCGATCGCAATTAATTTTGCCCAGAGGAGACATGCTGCAACACCTATTTGCCCAGCTAGACGGACAGCGCGAGGTCAGCGTCAAAGTGTTTTGGCAAAGCGATCGCGAACTAGAAACGTTGCTGCAAGAAAACGAGCTGCTGCGGGCAGAACGCGATCGCCTCGAAGGTAAAACTCTCAGCATGGATGAAGTGGTGCGAATTGGCCAAAGCATTGAACGGGCAATAGAACAGCGCAAACAATCGATCATTCAAGCCTTTCAGGGAACTCTAAGCCCATTGGCAGCGGCAAGCGTGGATAACGATTTGCTCACCGATACCATGATTTACAACACTGCCTACTTAATCCCGTGGGATACCGAACCCGACTTTGGACACCAGGTAGAACAATTAGACAAACACTTCGACGAACGCCTCAAGATCCGCTACAACAACTT
>CASBQX010000065.1 GCA_949127925.1 Synechococcales cyanobacterium PMM_0002 | reverse complement strand
TTTTGCGAATTGTGCGGCTGTATCCGTCACGAACGATACAATTGGACAATGGGGCTGGACGCTCTGCTTACCTGTGCCCACAGGCAAGCTGCGTACAGGCTGCTCAAAAGAAAGATCGGTTGGGGCGATCGCTCAAATCGGCAGTCCCAGAGCCAGTTTATCAAGATCTGTGGCAACGGCTCTCGGTCAACCCCTGACTTTCAGCCCTACAGCATATGGCTATACTCATCATTTCTAGTCAAAATGATGGAGTCCATTTTGAAACATGTATAGTCCTTAGGGTGTTTATACTGGTTCTATTCAGTGCTATTTTTATTCAGGGCTAGCTTTCCATGTTTTTTGAAGGACATCTAGGTTTTCCCGAAAAATCATGAGTCAGCTTCCAGAATAGTCCCTAGGCAGGCCAGATCTACGGAGCATAGGCTAGATTTAGGGAACTAGGTTTCATCAACCGGGCCGCAAGGCCAAACTGCGAGGTCAAACTCGCACCCGTCGTGAGTTGAAGCGCAAGCAGGGGAAGGGTTAGTCATTGAGTTGTAACAGTAGGTTAAGCAAAACGGCAATCGGGCTGCTAACAAAATTTTCACCTCAGAATCCGCCCGGTTCAAAAAGATTCAGGCAGAATGGCCAAGTTGTAACAGGATACTGTCTAGGATCGCAGTAGCCGTTTAATTGGGTGGTCTGGAGGAGGCGGCAGCGATCGCATCTGTTAGCTGTAGGTTTTTAGTGGAGAGATGGCATTGGTTTCTTAGATATTTGAGCGAACCAGGTCAAGTCAACCCAAAAATTCATTGCAGTTTTATTTAGGGAAAGTGGGTCAACTTATGTGACAGTTATCGGCACGAAGAGGGGAGAGTGGATGAACGGTAAAGTTAGAATTTACGAGTTATCGCGGGAATTGAATTTGGATAATAAAGAGATTTTGGACGTTTGCGAACAACTCAGCATTCCAGTGAAGAGTCATAGCAGTACGATCTCAGAAGCAGAAGCCACGCGGATTCGCTCCGCCGCCGAAAAATACGTTCACACCTCTCCACCGTCTGGAAAGTCAACTTCGACTCATTCTATGCCTCCGTCCAAGCCAAGTGGCGCACAGCCTCCCGTCAAAAAGCAACAAATTTTAGAGGTGCGTCGGCACCGTCCCGTGGTCGAAGCGCCTCGCCGCCCTGATGCCGCACAACCTCCTGCCGCGCCATCGGTTGATGCAGCGCCCCAGCCGGTCACTCAGCCGACATCACCTCCGACTCGCCCCTCCGCTACCCGTCCTGGTGTCACCGCTGCTCCGACAGCGCCTGAACTTGAACGTGAGGTTGACAGCAGAGCGGAAGTCATTGATCCGCTTAAAATTCCTATCGCAGGGTCTGTAGAGACAGCGCCCTCTGTGGCAGAGCCACTACCCACAGCAACGCCAGAGGTTGCTGCTGATCTCCAGTCGACAGATCCTCAATCTCACGTGTCGCTAGAGTCTAGCGCCGTCGAGACATTCAGTCAGCCTCAGGCTCCTGTGAGCGATCGCGCGCTTGAGACTTCGGCTGAGTCTAAGTCAGCTCGGGCGATCGCCGCTGAGGCTCCGCCGCTAGCTGGGCCACCGACCAAGCCTGCGACTCGCTCTGAAGTCAGTTCATCGGCTGGCCGTCCTGTGCTGAAAAAAGCTGGATCGGCTAATCGCAGTGAACCCGCACCGACCCGCAGTGCAGGCGAAGGCCAGGGAATCATTCGGCGATCGCCAGCAGCACGAGCCGAAATGACCGCCAGCGGCCACATTCCGATTACGGAAATGTCAGAATCACCCGTTCTGCGAGCCAAGCCCGTCATTGAACTGCGCCACAAACCGGTTCGTCCTACCACCGAAGGCAGAAGTTTAGACAGCCCTGCGGCTCCGATTAAGCCGGGATCGCCAGGGTTTGGAGCTGCGGCTGAAGACCTGAAGGCCAAACCAACGCCGCCCAAAATGGTCAAGCGGGGTAAGGGCTGGGAAGAAGAAGAAGAGCAAGAAGAAAGCGCCAAGGCTGCTAAGGGAACCACCAAGGCCAAGCGGCGAACGGTGGTTGATGAAGATGAAGATATTGATCTAGACGAAATTCTAGATGAAGACGGGGAGAGCGGAGAGGTTTCGCCAACCGCCATTAGCCTGTCGCTCATGCGCCCACCCAAGCCCAAAGGGCGTCCCGGTCAGTCGTCGAGACCAGTGGCGGCTGTTCCAGCTCCGTCTCGCAAAAAACCAGGTAGCTCTTCTGAGTCTCGCTACAGTCGGCGCGATCGCCGTGAGCAAGACACGCTACAGAAGGCTGAGATGATCACCTTAACCGGCGGGCTGAGCGTTTCCGAGCTAGCGAGTCGGCTGGCAGTAGCAGACACCGAAATTATTCGGGCTTTGTTTATGAAGGGGATCATGACCTCGGTCAACCAGATCTTAGATGTCCCAACTGCGACTATGGTGGCAGAGGAAATGGGCGTTGTAGTTGAGACCGGAGTCACCGAAGCTGAAGCCAAGAAAGTAATCGAGATGATTTCGGCGGGCGATTTGGATCACCTCCAGCGCCGTCCTCCTGTCGTCACCATCATGGGTCACGTCGATCACGGTAAAACCACCCTGTTGGATTCGATTCGTAAAACGAAGGTGGCTCAAGGTGAAGCTGGGGGCATTACTCAGCACATCGGGGCATACCACGTTGATGTCACTCACAACGGCAAGCCTGAACAGGTGGTCTTCCTAGATACTCCTGGGCACGAAGCCTTTACGGCGATGCGAGCCCGGGGGGCACGGGTTACCGACATTGCCGTCCTGGTCGTTGCGGCCGATGACGGGGTGCGGCCTCAAACCATTGAAGCTATTAGCCACGCGAAAGCGGCTCAAGTGCCAATCGTGATTGCTATCAACAAGGTTGATAAAGAAGGAGCACAGCCCGATCGCGTCAAGCAAGAGCTAACCGAGTATGGCTTGGTCGCAGAAGAATGGGGCGGTGACACAATCATGGTGCCTGTCAGTGCCTTAACCGGCGACAACCTAGACACGCTACTAGACATGATTCTGCTGGTATCTGAGGTAGAAGACCTTTATGCCAACCCTGACCGACCTGCTAAGGGTACGGTGATTGAAGCCAACCTCGATAAAGCACGTGGGCCAGTGGCCACCTTACTGATCCAAAACGGCACCTTGCGCGTGGGTGATGTCCTCGTAGCGGGTTCAAGCTTCGGTAAAGTTCGAGCCATGATTGATGATCGCGGCGCACGGGTTGACATCGCTGGCCCATCGTTTGCCGTTGAGGTACTCGGATTAAGCGATGTCCCAGCTGCCGGGGACGAGTTCGATGTGTATCTAGATGAAAAAGAAGCGCGGGCGATCGCAGGCAATCGTGCCGACGAACAGCGCTTATCTCGTTTGCAGCAGTCGATGGCATCTCGTCGAGTCAGCCTCAATACGCTGTCTGTCCAGGCTCAAGAAGGCGATCTGAAGGAACTTAACCTTTTGATCAAGTCCGACGTTCAGGGTTCTCTAGAGGCCATCGTCTCATCGCTGCAACAGCTTCCCCAAAAAGAAGTGCAGGTTCGAGTGCTGTTAGCCGCTCCGGGAGAAATTACAGAAACTGACGTAGACCTAGCTGCTGCCAGTAACGCCGTGATTATCGGCTTCAACACCACCTTTGCCAGCGGTGCCCGCTACGCAGCAGATCAAGCTGGAGTAGATGTACGCGACTACAGCATCATCTATAATCTGCTTGAAGATGTTCAAGGAGCGATGGAAGGCTTGCTAGAGCCAGAAATGGTCGAAGAGCCTTTGGGTCAGCTGGAAGTTCGTGCCGTATTCGCGGTAGGGAAAGGCGCTGTCGCCGGTTGCTACGTGCAATCGGGTAAGGCCATCCGCAACTGTAAGGTTCGCATTCGTCGCAAGAGCGAGTTGCTCTACACGGGCACCTTAGATTCGCTGAAGCGGATGAAGGAAGACACCAAAGAGGTGAATGCTGGCTATGAGTGCGGTATTGGCTTAGATGACTTCAAAAATTGGCAGGATGGTGACATTATTGAAACCTACCGCCTGATCACGAAGCGACGCACCCTCTCCGTGTAAATCGGTTCTCAAAATCCCTCTAAACGAACAGGCACTCTACTGTGGGTGCCTGTTCGTTTAGAGGGATTAATTCTCTAGCGTTAAGCAAACGCTGACATTCCCAGGTCAGGGGGGACATCTTGCCAGCGGCCTTGGCCAACGGCACGAATGGCTTCTTTGAGGGAGATCGCTCCTGTATAGAGCGCCCGACCGATGATCGCTCCGGTGACCCCGGCGGGTTCTAGCGCCAGCAGGCTGAGCAAATCGGTCGTAGAACTCATGCCGCCAGAGGCAATGACGGGAATTGAAATGGCGGTTGCTAACTCCCGTAGCGCCTCTAGATTAGGCCCTTGTAGGGTGCCATCCCGATAGATATCGGTGTAAATAATCGCAGCTACGCCACACTCTGCCATCTGCTGAGCCAGGGCGATCGCCTCTACTTCTGAGGTTTCTAGCCAGCCCCGCGTGGCGACTTTGCCATTGCGGGCATCAATCCCGACGATAATTTGGTCGGGAAACTCTTGGCAAAGCTGGGCGACTAAGGCTGGCTGCTCAACGGCTACCGTACCCAAAATTGCCCAGCGCACGCCCAAATTCAACAGGTTGGCCACGCTCTGGCGATCGCGCAATCCCCCGCCGACTTCAACCGGAATATTGAGGGTATGGGCGATCGCCTCAATCACAGCCTGGTTCACCGGATGCCCCACCTTCGCCCCGTCTAGATCTACCAAATGTAGCCGAGTTGCCCCCTGCTCAGCCCACTGGCGGGCGATCGCAATCGGATCCTCATCAAATACTTCAGACTGAGCATAGTCTCCCTGATACAGCCGCACACAGCGCCCTTCCAGGAGATCAATCGCCGGAATTACATCCATCTCTCTAGCCTCAACCGTCTATCTGTTTTTGATCAATCTTGGC
>CASBQX010000064.1 GCA_949127925.1 Synechococcales cyanobacterium PMM_0002 | reverse complement strand
GGGAACAAGAGCGCGGATCGGCTCCCTTCTCCTTCAGGGAGAAGGGCTGGGGATGAGGGTCTTAATGCTGGAGATAAGAACGTGGATGAAATCATCCTAGAACGATTGGTTGCCCTCAACGCCGAACGCGCCGAAGAAGAACGCAACGGCTTAATTCGTTGGCTGCGTCCAGACTATCAGGCTCCCGGCGTAGTCCAAACCCAGCAGGTAATTGAAGGCATTGCCGAAGTAGAAGTAGAAAGCATAGTCGCCCCCGTCGAACAACAAAACCTCCCCAAAGCCTTCAAAGACCAACTTGCCGCCGTGCGCGATCTGCTGCGTACCCAAGGCGGCGAATGGACAATGGCACAAATCGCGGCGCAATTTAAAGGCGCAGCTCGGCAAAAACCAACCATTCTCACCTGCCTCGAAAGCCTAGAAGCACTGGGCATTATCGCCAGACACGAAGACCGCTGGTATCTAGCAGAATTGCAAAAGGCCAGCTAGGAAACAGAGATGCGATCGCCCATTACGCATGAACACATCATTCGTGATGACGTATCTACTAGCAGGGGCGATCGCGGACTGGCTGAATCCGCCCCTATGGGCGATTGGGTTGAATAGGGAACTGGGCGATCGCCAATCAAATTGCGATCTGCCTACTTCTTCTTCTTTTTCTTATTCCTTTTAGCAGGCTTAGAGACCCCTTTAGCAAACCCTTGCAGGGGTTTCAGGTCGAGTTGCTGCGGCATTTTGCCAAAATCTGCACCAAACCCAGAGGCAGCGGCCATCGGTAGAGCCGAGGACAGATCTGAACCAAACTGAGGCCGAAAATCGGCAGGCGAAAAATCAGACTCCGTTTTAAGCCCCAATTCTATCTGGACAGTAGCCCAAGTGCCTGGGATGGAATCATCAACTTTTCTAGCAACATACGCTTGCTCAATTAGATCAACCGCCTCAACCCCATTCAGGTCTAGCAATGCTGCCACTAACATCCCGTTCAATAGCTCCGGATTGTCGTTGTAGGCTTCAAGCTGCCGCATCAACACCTCAACACAGGCCGCTCGATGCTCTGGCTCCTGTTCGGCGATGTTGACCAAGCCCTCAGTGGGGCCAGATCGCGCCCATTCATTGAGCGATTGGTTCGCCATCGCAGCGGCCAACGCTGGCAAGGCATCAATCCCCATTACTTGAAATACTGACGGGGCTTCACAAACTAGCCAATCGTCATCTTCAGATTGACCCCATTGAGATAGCAGTGGCGCGATCGCGTCCACCGCCTTTAATTGCCCCAAGGCTCGCCACGCGTGAACCACACTCCACGCTTCCTGCCCCTCCTCGCTCTGCCAAAGTTTCCTATCGGTCATCATGCGAATTAACTCAGGAATATCCGCTGCCGTTAGCCCAACGTCTTGAAGATAGTCCTGCCAATCCTCAATTTTTGTCAGCTTGCATTCCCCCATGGTCAACAGCTTGGCTACCGGAGGCTGATAGGTTGCAGTGTGTGGCTCAGACATGATGCAAGAACTCTAACGTTATTGTTTTAGCCTAGTAGTCTGAGGCGTAAATCTGCCTACCGTTCGTAGTGCAGGCTTCTAGCCTGCGCGGGCAAGATGCCCGCCCTACGGTAGCTAAACTTGCGCCATCTTCTGCTAGATGTTTTAGCCTACATCAGTCAAAGCTACCTTCACAACAGGTTCCTATGCGCTGGTAAGATGCTTTGGATGATCATGCCTGGAATAGTGAGGTCAAAAATCGGCTGGCCGGTCACGCATTGCCAATGGCAGGCATAGAGATTGGGGGTTTGGATGCCGAGGCTGGCGATCGCGGCCTCGGCTGGAAAGGGCAACAGTCGATCAAACCAAATGCGATCGCCCTGCAATCCAAACTGCAACAGGTATACGGCTGGCGGCGCGTGCAGCAGGGTCAGCAGTTGCATGGCCAACTGGTAAAGCGGCTGACGTTGGCGATCGCTGAGGTGGAGCGGCTGAATAAAGCGAGAAGCCAGTGGAGCCGATTCTGGCTGGGGGGCGATCGCTTCGGCATAGAGCGGCCCTTTGGCGGTCAGCACAATCGGTAGCCAGTATTGGCCGTCATCGGTCGCTAGCCCAAACTGATCACTCACCTGCTGGCGCAACTGAGCCACATCGCGGCAAGCACGGTAAATCGCCGCTGCGGGAAACTCTAGAGCGGCGGGCAGGTTGAGGGTGAGCGGCAGGGCGATCGCGCCCGTCCCAACTGCGGCAAAATCAGCCGCCGCGATCGCCTGCACCGCATCAAGGGCTGGCGTTGAGGGGTGGGTGGCGATCGCATCTTTCAAAGCCGCCACCATCACACTCAGCGTCGAGGTTGAGTCTAGCGCCTCAGATAACTCGTCTACCAAAATCCAAACGTCAGCCACGCCTAGACCCCAAAGCTAGACACCGATACGGGTTGCCCCGCTCTAGGAAAGCTCGGCAAATCAATTTGGGTAACTTTGCGCGTCCGCACCGCCAGCCGATAGCTCACGCTTTGCAGTTCTGCGTGCAGGCGCTGGTTTTCAGCCTGGATGATGGCCACCTTTTCTTTAATCGGGATCAGGCGCTCGTTATACTTTTGCCGATACACCTGGGGCAGCTCTTGCACCACGTTTTCGAGCATTTGGGAGCGATCGCTCAATTCTTGCATCGACTGGCGCAACTGATAGATTTCCGTATCTTTGGAAGAAATCTGCTCTTGGTAAAAATTCACCTGCTGCTCCACGCCTTGCAGCTGTTCGCGCAGCACTCCTAGCTCATTTAGGTGGCGTTCCGACAGCTCAACGCTAGGGGCTGCCGCCGCATTCCCCTTCACCAAACGAAATAGCTCTTGAGACAACTGTTGCACCAGCTGGTCTCGCATTTGTAACTCGTCTCGCAGATGAGCAACTTCTGCTTGGAGTTCCGATACAGTCATAAGTTGAGTCACGATACAACTCCAATTGGCTCAGTAATGGTTTGAATGTTCTGCTGCCAGCGGCGAGCGGGAGATGCACGGCGAATATCGCGCCAAATTGCCGTTGCCGCTAATGTACCATCTGCCACGGCAATTGAAACCTGATTTAAGCCGTCTTTCAAATCTCCTAACGCAAAAATGCGCGGATGGGACGTGCGACACATGGAATCTGTCACCAAGTTTTTGCCGTTTTTCTCTAAGTCGATGCCCTGTAAATATTCGTTGTGGTAGTGCGAACCCATGGCGACTAGCCCGGTTTCCAACGGTACTGCTGATCCGTCTACTAGCTCCACACCGCTCATCTCATGGTGATGCCCCAGAAATTTCTGAATGGGTAGCTCTATCAAAGGATAGCCGACACCGCTGGAGGTAAATCGCAGTCGAAAGCCCTCCGGCTCCGCCACCCACAATAATCACGTCGTAAACATGGTCAAGGCGCTCGTGGAGGGTCTTTTGGAAAGCTTCATGGAGATTTAGAATGGCGGCGGGCGATCGGCAACATCACTCACGTCTGTGCAGGCTGGGCAGGCTCGCACCAAAGCAGCTGCTACAAACAGAGACCAAAAAGTACCACCTGGGCAACAGCTTAATAAATAATAAGAATGTTTTTCAACAGATGCAGCAGATCTGCTGACCTGCTAGGGTGAATCCTGTGATTCGGTTCTAACGGGGAACAGCCGTTGGAGGAAACAGGGAAAGAGCAGTGCAAAGCTGCCGCTGTCCCGCAACTGTAATTGAGGACGCTAAAGGAATTCAGGCCAGACCCAAAATTCCCCTCAAAAGCCAGAATGCCTGCCGTTCGCCATGCGTCTCTTAGGAGTCGCTCTCTACATAAGTCTGATCTGCGAGGCACAGGATGAAGACGCGAAATTGGAAATGGGGCAGCCTGGGATTGATGGCTGCCCTGAGTTGTTATATTGTTTTGGCTTCTGCAACGCCAGCGGCGGCGATGCATATTGCAGAAGGATTTTTGCCCGTGGAGTGGGCTGGGTTTTGGTGGGCGGTTTCGCTACCGTTTTTTGTGGTTGGGCTGCGATCGCTCATTCGCATTACCAACCGCCACCCTGAACTGAAACTGCTGCTGGCGCTATCGGGAGCCTTTACGTTTGTGCTGTCGGCGCTCAAAATTCCGTCGGTGACCGGAAGCTGCTCTCACCCCACGGGCACAGGTCTAGGTGCCATTTTATTTGGCCCCTCGGTGATGACGGTGCTGGGCGGGCTGGTGCTGCTGTTTCAGGCGGTGCTGTTGGCGCATGGCGGGCTAACGACGCTGGGAGCCAATCTGTTTTCGATGGCGATCGCGGGTCCCTTCGTGGCGTATTTCGTCTACCGTTTGCTGCTAAAAACTGGACGGCAGCGGCTGGCGATTTTTGGGGCAGCAGCGTTGGCCGATCTGTTGACCTATGTGGTGACCTCGTTTCAGTTGGCTTTAGCCTTCCCGGCAGCGAGTGGGGGGATCATGGCATCGTTTCTGAAGTTCGCGGGCATTTTTGCCATCACCCAGGTGCCGCTGGCGATTACGGAAGGATTGCTGACGGTGCTGGTGTGGAATTGGCTGCAATCCTACGGCCAGCCTGAATTGGAAACCCTCAAGCTACTGAAACAGGAGTCCTAAGCCATG
>CASBQX010000063.1 GCA_949127925.1 Synechococcales cyanobacterium PMM_0002 | reverse complement strand
CGAAGCCCAGTCCCTTGCCGCAGACATTGGCCGCGATCGCTGCCATTTGCTCTCGGTGGATTTGGCGCAACCCGGTGCGGGGAAGGATTTGTGGCAAGCGGCGATCGCCCAAGTGGGCACCATCGACGTGCTGGTGAATAACGCTGCCACCATGCCCGCTGCCAGCGTCGAAGCCGAGTGGGAGCTTTGGTCTACTGCATGGCAAACCACGCTGCAAGTAAATCTAATCGCCGTGGCAGACCTCTGCCGAGAAGCAATTTGCCACTTTCAAACCCGGCGTAACGGCACCACTGGCGGCACCATCATTAATATTGCCAGTCGGGCGGCATTTCGGGGCGATGGCGTGGACTTTATGCAGTATGCCGCGTCCAAAGGGGGCGTAATCGCGCTCACCCGCAGTATTGCCCGTGGGTTTGCCAACGATGGCATTTTGGCCTTTGCGATCGCCCCCGGATTTGTCCACACCGATCGAATTGCCGAGGTGATGCAGGAACGCGGAGCCGACTATGTTACCCGCGACATTCCCATGGGCGCACCCGCCCCGCCGCAAGATGTCGCCAATGCGATCGCCTTTCTAGCCTCAGGATTAGCGCCCCACATGACAGGAGCCACGCTCGATATCAACGGCGCATCCTATGTGCGCTAGGACTCGGACTTCAGTAAGTTTTGAGTTTTGAATTGACCGTCTAAGGATTATGGATTTAATAAGATCGGGAATTTGATTGCGGGTAGGGGCGAACGGCTGTTCGCCCCTACAGAAGAATGGCTCAAAACCCAAAACTCACTCAGCCGCCGCTAATTGCCAGCGACACCCGCGAACCACCCATATCGCGCAGGTTTTTCAATACCTGGGTCACGTCTGCATAGGTCAACCCCCGGTCGGCCTTTAGCACTACCACGCCCTCAGGGTTGCTGGTTAAAAACTCTTGCACCTGCTGAGTCAGCTGTTCAATCGCCAGCGGTTTGCTATCCACCATCGTCTGTTTTTGTGTATTGAGCACCACTACTAGAGTCTTGGGTGCCTCCAGCGTCTCCTGGGTGCCAGAATTTTTGGCATCGGGCAGAATCAAGTTCGGCACTATTTGCCCCGTTAGCGTCATGGACACAATGATGAAGAAGGTCAGAACTGTCATCAACACGTCCATCATGGGCACCAGGTTTACCTGCGGCATTTGGTTGCCCTGCTGTTTTTGAAAACGCATGGTAAAAGACTCGGAAAAGGTCACTGATCAATCGTAATGGAGACGCGATCGCCGCCAACTGCCTTCATATCGGTCAACAATTGTATAACTTGCTCATAGGGCAGCTGCTGATCGGCTTGCAGCACCGCAGAGCCTTTGGGATTCGCTTTCAAATAAGTCTGCAACAGCGGTTTTAATTGGTCTGAACTCACAGGCTGATCCTTTACGACCATCTGCCCTTGAGCGTTTAGCACGATCACGAGTGGCTCTGGGGCGTCTTCTGGAAGTGCAACATTATCCTTGCTGGGTAAATCAATGTTTACCCCTTGCTCAAGCGTCAACGTCATGGAGACGATGATAAAAAAAGTTAGCACCGTCATCAGCACATCCAACATCGGCACCAGATTTAGCTCTGGTGTTCTAGATTCATGCTGCTGGCGCTTAAATCGCATAGGTCATAAACTGGTGTGCCACCCTCACTCTCCCTTCCCCGCCAATAAATACGAAGCACTCTCGTTGGCAGCAGCTTCATAACTGGTAGGCGTTTCATAATCTGGCGCAGTTGGCTCGTCCCAATACTGCCGATAAATCAGCTCTAGTTCAGTTCCAACCTCAGAAAAATAGTCGATTTGTTGCGCTTGCAGCGTGACCAACGCTCGAAAGATTAACAGCGCGATGATCGCCACAATCATCCCAGCCGCTGTTGTAATGAGCGCCTCTCCAATGCCAGCAGCGGCCTGAGTCGTTTGCTCAGCCGTTCCACCGCCGCCAATATTGAGGTTGCCGAAGGTGGCAATGAGACCCGTTACTGTTCCTAGTAGCCCCAGCAACGGTGCAACGGCAACGGTGGTTTCTAGTAGCTTGTCACCTTTGCGCATCTGGGCAAATTCTTTATCACCCGCCCCTTCCATCGCCAAACGAAACGTTTCTGGCGTGGGCTGACGGAGCTTGAGCGGGGCTAACAGAAACCGACCAATGGGGATGTCTTGCGACATTTCTGCAATGTCCCTGGCTCGCTCTAAATCAAACTGGGCAACCTCTAAGACATCATGAACCACGCGGTCTTCCTGGCTCAAAAAACGATACCAAAACCAAGTCCGCTCTAGACCACAAGCTATGGTTGCAACGGAGAACCCTACTACCGGAATCATCACCGGGCCGCCCTTTACCACGAGATCAAAAAATGCAGCCATAAATCTTTGGGGAAGAAGAAATGTTAGGGCGATCAGAACCGTTGCATTAGTCTATACCTAGGCTATAGTAGCCGACGCACTGAAGCAGGCTGGTTAAGAAAAGATAGTAAAACAGTTAAAAGACGATTAAAGCTAACAGCGAATAATACCAATGGCTCCGCAATCATGCTGTTGGATGAGCCGCCGGGATGAAGTGCGATCGCCT
>CASBQX010000062.1 GCA_949127925.1 Synechococcales cyanobacterium PMM_0002 | reverse complement strand
GCGATCGCCAAGCCTGCATGTAAGCAAGGAATATTTAGGAACAGCTCAGAAATATCCTTGTATTAAAAAAGATAACAACCATTTGACAAAATGCCCATCCCCCCAGCTGGGTAGTTTTTAGCGATAACCGTCAAAAATAGCTCCTGCTTTTACCAGATTTATTGAGCGAGATATTCGAGAATTCCCTGTATGCAGGGCTTTGAGTAGTTTTAACAAGTAAAGAATTGTAAAAAAGTTTGATTTGAACATCCTGATGGCTTGACAGAAATCCCATCTTCAGATTTGACCCTAAAGTGTTTCAGGAACGTGGCTTGAGGCAAGATCGGCGGACGCTATTAAAATTTCTGATAATTATCAGCACAGATGATAATACGTCTAACACCCTAGAAGGTTAGAGCAGGTCAATTCATCGCCTGAAACTTACACAGCACAGGAATTTCAGCGTCCTTGAAGGAAACTAGTAGAGCAATTGAGAAAATTGAGACGCCTGACTATCACCCAGGGCGTTGAGGATTACCCTTGGGCAGCATCGACCTGGTTTTGGGGCGCGGTTACGGCTGCAATTACCACTGTGATATTGTCACGCCCCCCTTTGTCTCTTGCTGCCGTCACTAGGGCACTAGCGGCTTTTTCACACGAACGAATGGATTTAACGTGGGATGCAATCAGGTGGTCAGATAGCTCCTCGGTTAACCCGTCACTGCACAGCAGCAGGCGATCGCTAGGCTGAATATCGACCTCCTGAACATCAATGTAGCGGAGGTCTTCTCGCCCTAGGCATTTCGACAAAATATGCCGCCAAGGGTGAACTCGCGCCTGATCGAGGGTGAGGTCTCCGACTTTCATGGCTCGGGCTACCCAGGTGTGGTCTTCAGTAATTTGCTCTAGTTTTGACCCTCGAAGGCGATAAAGCCGAGAATCACCAATATGAGCACACCAAGGCTGGCCATTGCGGAAAATTAAAACAACCGCTGTGGTGCCCATATCAGATCGTTCGGGATGGCTGTTTTGGTCAGTCAAAATCTCCCGATTTGCTTCTAGAAACGCTTGCTCTAACAGTGCTGGCGATGTTTCGGGAGAGTCCCAATGTTCGTTGAGATAGGCTTGAATTGCTTTTGTGGCAATATTGCTGGCTTCTTGCCCTCCTGCATGCCCCCCCATCCCGTCTGCAACAATGAAATACCGACCCTCTGGGTGGAGGTAGTAAGCATCCTGGTTTACGCTGCGGACGAGTCCCGGATCGGTGAGACCCGCGAAAAAGCATTTCATAAGGCGACGGCTGCCATCAGGGTGGAAGGGGCTAGGTCGTACAAGTTAGGTTAGAGCTAGTCTTGGCATGGCTAGTTGTGGCATGGCTAGTTTTGACATGGCTAGTCTTGTCCAAGTGAACAGCGATCGCACTAACGCCTTAGCATAGCTAAAATGTGCGATCAGCGCGATTAATCTGTACCAGAAGCCGGACAAATGCTACCGCCGCGATCGCCGCAGCCCCAGCGGGTACTAGAGCCAGCCATACATAATTACCCACCACTAAAATAGTAGCGGATACGGTAAATGCTCCCACCAACAGGGCGTAATTAGTCCCCATATTAACGTTACTGAGGCGTCGGAGCATTCGATCTGTTTCTTGCGATCGCACCCGGAGCCGCAGGTCGCCGCGCTCTAGCTTATCGATCGTGTCTTCAATGCGACGGGGCAAGCCTAGCGCCGTGCTGCTCACCTGTGCCGCCTGCCGTCCTAGTTCGCCTAAAAGACCAGTGGGATCAGAACCATTACTATTCGCCATAATCTGCATCGCAAACGGCCGTGCGACCTCCATAAAGTTAAAGTCTGGGTCTAGTCCCTTACCCACCCCTTCTAGGGTAGAAAATGCTCGCATCACAAACGTAAATGTTGCTGGGAACCGGAAGGGCTGATCGTAAGCAATTTCATACAGATCTTCACTGATGGCGCTCACCGACTGATTCTCAAACGGCTGATCCATAAAGTGATCCAGCATGTACTGAATCGAGCGGCGCACGGGACCCATGTCTTCTGACAGCGATAGTGCGCCCAACTCGACCAGCGACGCCACAACTCGATCGGCATCTTTCTGAGCAATTCCAAAAAAGGTATCGAGCAGCTTTTCTCGGGTGACGGGCTGCACACGCCCCATCATGCCAAAGTCGTAAAAAATTAACGACCCGTCTGGGCTAACGGCTAAGTTGCCTGGATGGGGATCGGCATGGAAAAATCCGTCATTGAGCAATTGCTGTAGGTATGCCCGTGCACCGAGCTGAGCCAAGATTTTGCGATCTAACCCAGCGGCCTCTAGCGCTTCATAGTGGCTAATTTTTATCCCCGGCATATATTCCAGCGTCAGAGTTCGCGGAGAACTATATCGCCAGTAAACGCGGGGCACCTTCACCCATTCCTCTCGCCGGAAGTTGCGCCGAAAGGTATCGGCATTGCGGCCTTCACCTAGGTAATCGATTTCTTGCCACAAAATGCGGCAGCATTCTTCATAAATCCCAAGCCAGTCTCGGCCTCGACCCCATTTGGGATGACGTTGGAAATAGCGGGCAATGCCCTTCAAGATCGCTAGGTCAATTTCAAATAGCTTTTTTAGTCCAGGGCGCTGGATTTTGACGACTACCTCTTCACCGGAGTGGAGCTGGGCGCGGTGTACTTGCCCCAAGCTAGCCGCTGCTAGAGGGAGTGGATCAAAGCTTTGATACAGTTGCGGGACAGACTTACCCAGATCAGCCTGGATAATGGCCTCTACTTGCTCGTAGCCAAAGGCGGGCACGTTGTCTTGAAGCTTCGACAGCTCTTCTACAAACTCGACTGGAAATAAATCAGCCCGAGTGGAGAATAGCTGACCTACTTTAATAAACGTAGGGCCTAGCTCTAGCAAGGTTTCTCGAATCCAGACCGCAAGCGATCGCCGCCGAGTGGCTTTTTTGGCATCTGTGATGCCGCCCTTGTAAGTCCAGGACTTGTTGTAAGCGGCTTGAACCGCTAGCAGCTTCAAAACGAACGTCCAAATATCTACATACCGTCGTCGCCGCGAGTAGTTTTCTTGATTCCAGCGGTAGGATTTTGCCGCATAAGGCTTGTCGGTTGCCACAGCAGAAACAAAGCTCTCTAAAGGATCGGTGCGGTTACTAGGCAAAACGGCCACTTTTGTAAGCGGCTGAGGGGGAGCTACGGGATGCCCCGTATCTGATGCAACAAAATTAGAGTTATCAGAAGGAACAGACACCAGATCCTTAGGAACCTACGTAGAGAGGGTGGACAGAACTGACAAGTGGCAGGGCAATGAGCCTCAACAAATGGGGCTAAGGACTGAAAACGGCTGAAGTCGAGAGCTGAAAAATGAAATCAATCAAGCATCAGGCGCTGGTGTAACTCTAGATGGAGCGTGCCCGATAACGCTGCAATTCGACCCTCAACTGGGCGATCTCGGCTCTCAACTCATCGATTGTTGTTTGCAGATCATCACCGGATGCGGTTCCAGCTGATGCCGCAGTCCCTGGCCGCGACTGCATTGCTTGCTCCGCATCTCGATTTGCTTTTTCTAACACCTGTTCCATGAATTCCCGCAGACGCTCTCGTTGCTCTGCATCAAATTTGCCTAAGTCGCTCATCGTTTTGGAAACGGTGTTTTCAAATTGCTCACCGCAGGCTTCCGCCAATGCTCGACCGACAAAAAAAGCGTTAATTAGAGGGCTATTCATAAAGAAATTTTACGCAGTATCCGCAAAAATTATAACTTGCCTAGCTTTATTTTGCCCGAAATCAGCCGATCCCAATTCAACGCATGGACTTAGCGCATAGATCATGCGCAACCAGCGGATAGGCTAGGGTAAGGCCATCTATCGGTTTTGACCGACGAACATCTCTCTACCATATCTCTGTATTCTCCCCATTCCCATGCTTTCACCTTACCGCTTGCTGAATTGGTTAGAACGTCGCTGGGTTGTGCCCGCCTATAGTGGCTGGGTGATGGGCGGTCTGGCGCTGTTTTTCTTTGCCGCTGCGACCAATACGATGGCGGGTTGGCTGTATGTCATGAGCGGGGTGATGATGGCGCTATTGGGAATGGCTGCTATTTTGCCAGGGCGATCGCTGCAACGCCTCCAGGTGAGCCGCCGCCCACTGGATTTAGTCTCAGTAGGTGATCTGTTGACGGTAGAATTGGCGATCGAAAATGGGGCATCTCAACCTAAAACGTTGCTCCAGATTAAGGACCTGTTGCCGTCAGATCTGGGGCAGCCTCAGGTAACGGCGATTGAGTCGATTCCGGCTCAGAGTACCTATTACTGGACGTATGCTTGTCCCACCGAGCGCCGAGGCGTCTATCGGTGGCAGGGGGTTGAGTTGAGGACAGCTACACCCTTGGGGCTATTTTGGTGCCGCCGTCAACAGACTGTAAAAGCTGTCGCTGTGATCTATCCTAGGGCGCTACCGTTGAGCCGCTGCCCGTTAGTCGATGAGCTGGGGCAAGATGCTAGTCAAGTTAGGCAAAGTAATGCTCGCGCTCAGGCCGCCATTGAGGGGGTGACGCGCACGCTGCGTCCCTACCGCTGGGGTGACCCCATTCGGCTGGTACACTGGCGCACTAGCGCTCGCTATGGTGAATTGCGTGTGCGCGAACTGGAGACGTTTACGGGTGGGTTAGACGTGGTGATTTGCCTAGACAGTGCCTTGGGTTGGGAAGCAGACCAGTTTGAACAGGCGGTAACAGTCGCTGCGTCGCTTTATGCGTATGCCAGCCAGCAGGGGATGCAGGTCAGCCTGTGGACGGCTGGTACAGGCATCGTGAAGGGCGATCGCACTGTGCTAAAAGCGTTAGCGGCTGTGCGCTATGGTGAAACTCCGGCTACTGATGCGCCACCGGGTAGCCCGCTGATTTGGCTGACCCAAAATGCCATCAGTGTGAACACGCTACCTCAAGGAAGTCGGTGGCTATTGTGGCCTGCTGCCCACTTCAACGCGTCTCACTCGAACGGATCTAATCGCTCTGAACCTGGTGGGATGACAGACGCCATCCCGACTAGCCTTCATCCCGGCTTGGTCATCCAGCTTGATCAGCCGCTGCGGCTACAGCTTCAACTGGCGCTGCAAGGCTAGTATTTTTGGCAAAGTTAGTATTTTTGGCAAAAAGTAGAGTAGAAATGCTAGATTCCCGAACCGTTTAAGAACTCTTCAATAATGCGATCGCTCAATCGGCAACGCGCTGCCCTATCATCAGGGGCGGCATCTTGGCGCTCCACAGCCGTTTGACTAGGGTCACGAGTCGCATTTTCCCGCAGCGAGGATGCCGAGTCGTCTATTTCAGCAAAACTACCACTCAGCAATGACAGCATTGGCGGGTTTTTAGCGTTAGGTGGGGTTTCTTCCTGAATATTTTGAACCTGACGCTCTAACGATTCAATTCGATCAACCAAGGCTCGAATCACTTGAGCTTCAGAATCTGGCAGTCTGCCATGTTCTAGTGGCTCAACTCGCCCCCCGGCGCGATAGACAATTCTCCCTGGCACCCCTACTACAGTGCAGTCTGAGGGCACATCGCGCAGCACAACCGAACCCGCGCCAATGCGGACATTATCGCCAATTTGAAGATTGCCCAACACTTTGGCTCCGGCACCCACCACTACATTCTCGCCAAGGGTGGGATGTCGTTTGCCACTTTCTTTGCCTGTCCCTCCTAGGGTGACACCTTGATAAATCAAAGCATAGTGGCCCACAATAGCCGTTTCTCCAATGACGACGCCCATGCCGTGGTCAATAAACACACCGCATCCAATCTGGGCACCGGGATGAATTTCGATCCCCGTCAAAAACCGCGCTATGTGAGAGAGGAAGCGGGGAATAAAGGGTAGCCGCAGTCTAAATAGGCGATGCGCGAAGCGGTGCATCACTAAAGCCTGCAACCCAGGATAACAAATCAGCACCTCTAACCAATTGCGCGCAGCGGGATCGCGCTCAAAAATAATGCGGAAGTCGGCAATTAGCGTCTTTAGCACAAGAATTTTCCCGGTTGATCTAGCAAAGGCAGTCCCTATTTTAGCGTTCAGACGGGGGCAGTTGAGGATGAAGCCAACAAGTTGCTCTACCCATTTCAACAGTGCGCATCAATCTGTACTCAATCTGTACTGATGTCCGGCACTGGCCTAATCGCGCAGGACGTAGCCCACACCTCGTACAGTTTGAATCAGCCGTTTCTCATGCTGTCCTTCTAGTTTTAGCCGCAGGTAGCGGATGTAGACTTCGATGATATTGGAGTCGCCCATAAAGTCGTAGCCCCAGACTGCTTCTAGAATGCGATCGCGGGTAACGACTTGTTTGGCGTGAGCCATGAGGTGATGGAGCAAATCAAATTCTTTGGCGGTGAGTTCGATCGATCGCCCGTTGCGAAACACCTCACGGGTGCGGCAGTTGAGGCTGAGGTCGTCGAATTCTAGCAGGTCAAGGTCAGGCGCTTGGGTGCGGCGCAAATGTGCCCGCACGCGGGCCAATAGTTCTTCAATGCTAAATGGCTTAACCACATAATCATCGGCTCCGGCGTCTAGTCCGGCCACGCGATCGCCAATTTCATCCTTTGCTGTCAACAAAATCACCGGAATTTTACTTCCTGTAGAACGCAATCTGCGACATAGCTCTAGACCCGTTAAGCCGGGTAACATCCAATCTAAAATGGCCAGATCGGGCGGCTGCTCTCGCGCCAACGTTAGCCCACTTAACCCATCATGCGCCACGCTGACCTGGTACCCTTCACAACTTAGTTCGAGCTTGATAAAATGAGCCAGTTTCTCTTCATCTTCAACTAGTAGGATTTGTGCTGTCATAGGAATCGCTTGGGGGGTGATTAAATGTGCGTCAGCGGGGTGAGTTCAAACAACCGCCAGCCCCAGCGCTATCGCTGCGATGGCTCTCTGGCCAGCGGGAGTTTTACGGTAAAGGTGCTGCCTTCGCCGATGCGAGACTGCACAGAAACCTGCCCACCCATGCCTTCTACTAGGGACTTCACAATCGCTAGCCCTAAGCCAACGCCCCCGGTCGCTCGACTGCGAGAGGGATCAGTGCGGTGAAAGGATTCAAAGACTTGCGCCTGTTCGGCTTCAGAAATACCGCTGCCGCGATCGCTCACCTGCAACAAAGCCCAGGGAGCTTGATAGCGAATAGTGAGTGTAATCGGCTGATTTACTTCCGAATAATGGATTGCGTTGTCTACTAAATGCACCAGCACTCGCAGTAGATGATCCCGGTCGGCGATCGCCACTAGAGGCGTAGGGGCATGGATTTGCAGCGATCGCTGCTTGAACTGCTCGGTCATTCGCACTAGGTCTGCCACGACATCATTCAACGCCACGGGTTGCAGCGTAAACAAAACAGCACTATTGTTGGTGCGCGCTAGTTCCAGCAAGCTTTGCAATAGCTCAATCGTGCGTTCTGTTTCGGATGCCGCAATGGAAAGGGCGGTTTGCTGCGCCTCTGTTAGATTGGGACCTCGTTTGAGCGTGCTTTGCAGGTAGCCATAAACCAGGCTAAGAGGAGTGCGCAGTTCGTGGGAGACGTTGCTGGTAAACGTGCGCTGTTGCTCAGCAGCCGTGGAGAGCCTCTCTACTAACTGATTACAGGTATGGGCCAACTCTTGCACCTCGGTAGGCATCCGCGAGGGGTCGAGCCGGGGCGAATTGAGATTGCCGCTGGCGTAAGATTCTGCTAGCTGATTGGCCTGTCTCAGGGGATGGAGCGATCGCCAGATAATCCAGGCCACAACTACGCTCAGCAGGGCGATCGCCACCCCTGCTGTCAACATCAAGTTGCTGTTTAAGTCAGTTAACATTTGATAATCACGAGTCACGTCTTGGGCAACGTAGAGCTGCCCCCAAACCTTGCCTTGGCTCGTCAGTGGATGGGTACACCAAATTAGGTGCTGCCCATTTACGGTCAAAATCTGCGGTTGTTCCGACAGTGCTGTTAATTTCATCAGCATTTTATAGTTGGGCGAAGCGCTCAGACTGAGCGATCGCACCACCACCGATTTCTCTGCATCTTCTAGGGCGGGAGCCTTGGCCTGACGGATCCATAGCCAGGTATCTGCTGAAGCAGTCTGATCCATTACAGCTTGCACATGCATCATAGATCCTGGCTCGAAGGCGATCGCTCCATCATGCGGCGGCAGCTGAAGATCCGCCGTTAACTGCTCGGTCACTGTCGCCAATTGCTCTCGATAGTCTGCCAACAGCATTTGCTCAGCCTTCCAACTCATCCAGCGTGCCGTACCACCGAGTCCACCAATTAGCGAAATAATAATTCCTAAGGTCAAGCGAAATTGCAGCGAAGAAAGCGGCAAACTCCTGCGGTTTAACTGAAACCATTGAAGGGGAAACTTGGGCAGGCTCATGCAACGGTGGGTAGAAAAGGAATGAAAACTAGCATAGGGCTGACCTTTTAGAATTAAGTCAGTATGCATGATTAGTGTCGTATAACCCATGCAGAGCAACACTAAAACGGAGATACTACCCCGGTATCTAGTGCGCTGCTCAAGTTCAAGCCTAGAGATTGAGGAACAGTTCTAATTTAGTGGGTACATGCCAGAGGCGAATGAGTTTTTCCTGAGTGATCTAGAAACCTTTCCTGAGAAGCTAGGAATCTTATCGGCTGAGGAGGAGGAGGCAATTACAATTAATCTAAAACCTCAACAGCCGATCGCGTATGGGGTACAGGTTTTTGGAAGTAAATGCAGAATACATCTCCTTCACGAAATATTTGCAATCATTCACGCTCAAACTTGAAATGATTTTCCTGATTGGTTTGGAAAAGCATCGTAACAAAGAGTAGAAACCTCTACATGGAACTCTTTCTATGCTGATGCCAAATCCCATCTTTTCTGTGGTTCTATTTTTGTTGCCGATGCTGTCACCCGCCATGTCTGCAGTAGAACCCACGTTGAGGTCTGCCATCGCTAACAGGCTTCAGCGGCTAGGGTTGCAAGCTCACTCGGCACCAAGTAACGGTGAATATTTTCACCGGGGCAGTGGACGCTGTGAAGCCCTCCAGTGCGTTTAATAAAGTCAGAGCCTCTTAGGACTCCCTGAAACAAAGCGCATAATCTAATGCCATCTGTTAGATTCAATACACTAACTGTGGATGCAAAAGCTTAGGTGAGAACCCCAAGCTCTACTAAAAGGATTTGCTCAGAATCCCTAGATATAGTTTAATCTAGGAGTATTTTAGTAAAAGTTTAGTCACAGCCTCATATGTGTCGCTTTTACTCTGTATTGCTTTATTGTACTTAATGCTACGCAGCTCTTCTTGAAATGACTAACGATTTAGATCTGATCAAACGCCTGAGTCCCAGTGCAATGGATCAGATCATGCTTTATCTGGCGTTTAGTGCGATGCGAACGGGCGGGCATCGACATGGTGCATTTTTAGACGCTGCCGCTACGGCTGCTAAATGCGCTATCTATATGACCTATTTAGAGCAAGATCAAAACCTGCGAATGACTGGGCATCTACATCATATTGAGCCAAAGCGCGTCAAAGTGATTGTAGAAGAAGTGCGACAAGCACTGACAGAGGGTAAACTCCTGAAAATGCTTGGCTCCCAAGAGCCACGGTATTTGATTCAGCTACCCTACGTATGGATGGAACAATATCCATGGCAGCCAGGGCGATCGCGCATTTCTGGCAATAGCCTTACCATGGACGAGAAGCGGCAAATTGAAAATAAACTTCCCCCAAATCTTCCAGATGCCCAGCTAATTAACTCGTTCCAGTTCATGGACATCATCGAGTTTTTGCACAGCCGCTCTCAAGAGGATCTACCCGAAGAGCGCAGGTTGCCCATGAGCGAAGCCCTAGCAGAACATATCAAACGCCGACTGCTCTACTCTGGCACCGTAACGCGAATTGACTCGCCGTGGGGGATGCCGTTTTATGTCCTCACCCGCGCTTTTTATTCACCTGCTGATGAGGAAGAACGCACCTACATCATTGTGGAAGACACCGCCCGCTATTTCCGCTTAATGCGAGATTGGGCAGATCATCAACCTAAGGTGTTGCGTATCTTGGAAGAACTAGATATCTCAGAAGATCGCATAGGAGCCGCATTGACGGAGCTAGATGAGGTATTGCGGGCTTGGGCCGATCGCTATCACCAAGATGGTGGCCAAGCGTTTGTAGTGCAAATGGCGATGGGGCCAAAAGACGATTAGGGGCTTGGGTAAAAGATTGGGTGTCTGGTTTGAGCTGTTGAGTCGGTCTAGGGGGTGCGGTTTGGTGCAGTTGGATCTTCGAACTACCCTACTCACCGTAGGTGTGGCGATCGCTCTTTCCCCTGATCCTGCCCGGAGCTATCGGCTGTCTCCGGTAGAGTCTGGTGCCCTCAGCTTGCCCGAGTCGGTGTTTCTGGCTCATGCAGAGCTACCCTTCTTGTCGCCCGCCCCGACCCTGTTTATTCCCAGATTCTCCTCGTTCAACAGCCAACCCCTCGATCTCCAGATCCGCCTTTACAGCCATTATCTGATGGTAAATGGCGCACCCGATGTGCTCATTATCGGCAGTTCCCGAGCATTGCAAGGGGTTGATCCCGGTGCCTTGCAGCAACGTTTGGCCGCACGCGGATACCCCAACTTGCGAATTTACAACTTCAGCATCAATGGAGCCACCGCTCGCGTGGTCGATCTGATGCTTCAGCAGATTCTCCCCCCCGATCAAGCTCCTCGCGTTCTGATTTGGGCCGATGGGTCACGGGCATTCAATAGTGCCAAACTCGACGTCACCTACAACGGCATCATTGCCTCGGCTGGGTATGCTCAACTCAGGCAGGGTCGCCGTCCCATCCAGCCCATATTATCAGGGAGTCTTCCGACTCCACCCCCTGAGATTTGTATTGATTCGCCGATTGTGCCCACGGCTCAAACATCATCTCTGACCCTGGCGTTGAGCCAAGGTTCTCTATCTCAGGCTAATCTGAGCCAGGGTCAGTCTCTTTTGGCCGCCCCTGCGTCTGCTTGCTCTCCTTTTTTAGAGCCAACGATGGCCATTCCGGCTCCGTTGCGCTGGAGCTATGGGTTGCCCGCTGTAGAACCATCGCCACCGTTGTCGATCGCTGCCAATGGCTTTCAATTGATCTCGACTCGGTTTGATCCTGCTACGTATTATCGACAGTTTCCTAGGGTGTCAGGGCAATATGACGATAATTATGTGCCCTTTCGACTCGCTGGCGAGCAGGCCACAGCAACAGTAGCGATCGCTCGCTTTGCCCAGCACCACCGGATTCCACTGATATTTGTAAACTTGCCCCTCACTCGAGACTACCTCGATCCAGTGCGGCAACGCTACGAGCAGCAGTTTCGTCAATATATGCAGCAGTTAGCCAGTCAGCAAACGTTCCTCTTTCACGATCTCAGCCAACAATGGCCAACACAGAACGAATATTTTGCTGATCCTAGCCACTTAAATAGACAAGGCGCTCGGGCGGTGAGTGTTGAGCTAGCCAATAGTGCGAGTATCCCTTGGGCTACTCTATTGCGTTAGCTCAGATCAATCAGTCTGCAATGCTGTCAGGGTAAGCGCATCTAATTTTGTACTTTTTGATACAGATAAAAAGTACGAGGCTCTAGTTTTTTCCAAATTTCTACTCAAAACAGGACAATTGAGCACAAATAATTGAAAAAACAGAG
>CASBQX010000061.1 GCA_949127925.1 Synechococcales cyanobacterium PMM_0002 | reverse complement strand
TTGTAAAGGTGGCGATCACTAGCTCAAGCAGCTTTTTTTCGGTTAGCTCAGGCAGTTGGACAAAGTAATTGCGCTTAGCAAAAAATACGCCTTCATCTTTGGGCACAATAATTCCATTGACCCGATGGGCATATTGAATCGGTTTGACGTAAGTAACGATAAACTCCTCTTGGTTGCGCTGAATCCGGTATAGCTTTTCATGCTGAAACCAGCTCATCCGGAACATCATTTTGAGCAGTTCAAACCCTAGAATATAGTTAAAAACATTGCTACGCTCCTCAGTACTAAACACCAGCCTCAGAGCAGATTCTAAATAAAGATCGGGCTGGCGGCGCGCATCTTGAGCAGTGTGGATATAAAACTGTCGGATGTATTGGCGCAAAACCGTAGCATTGAGTTCAGTTGTAATCCCAAAGTCCTTAAGATGCTCACGGACGCGCTGTTCAGTTTCTTTGTCTGCTAATTTTCTGGCAACTAGCCCATCTGCCGTGTAGTCATCCAAAAACTCTGCCTGCATTTCGGGCGAGGCTGCACACATCAAATGGCAAAGCGACAGCATATGGCGGCGATGCTGCCACGACAAGCTTTCAACCCAGGCTTTCGCATGAGGGGGCAGCTGTTTCAAGATCTGCTCTGAACTGGCCTTGAACGGATTTTCTGAGGTTCTGCTGTGTTTTAGAGCCATGATTCTGAAGCCCCGCAGGCAAAATGCAGATGCTATCTATTTTATTTTAAAAATTTTAAAGTCTGATGTTCAGCACGCAAAGAATTGATGTGGTTATCCCATGCGACTAACCTCGTCTCTGTGGTTCTAAGAAATATCGAGCTGGAGAGCAGGAAGCTGTTGCCGATATGAAGTAGGGGAGACAGACTCAGTCTGTCTCCCCTACTTGCTCTAAGCAGCGGAATTAATTGAGCACCTATTTCAACGCATTAGCACCAGACACCACTTCCAAGATTTCTTGGGTAATGGCAGATTGGCGGGCTTTGTTGTAGGTCAGCGTTAGGGTTTTGATCAATTCGCTAGCATTTTCGCTGGCGTTGTTCATCGCTGTCATGCGAGCGGCTAGCTCACTAGCAGCAGACTCTTGCAGTGCCCGAAGGAGCTGATTGTTTAGATAGAGGGGCAGCAGGGCGTTGAGAATTTGTACTGGGTCTTGCTCAAAGATCATGTCTTGGGGCAAGGGCGGTCTTTCACCAGTAATTTTCTGCCGTTCTACTTCAAACGCGCCGCTGCGACTAGTGAGTCGGAAGATTTCGTCGTCTGCACTTTCTAACCCCTGAGGGTCGAGCGGCAGCAGCGTTTGGGTAACCGGGCGAGAGCTAACTAGAGATACGAATTTGGTGTAAACCAACTCGACGCGATCGACTGATTCTGACAAAAACAAAGATATAATTTCGTCAGAAATTTTGGAGGCTTCGGCAGCGGTTGGAATTTGATCTAAACCCGAAAAGGTCGCATCAATGGGCTGATCGCGGCGCTGGAAGTACTGAATTGCCTTACGTCCTACCAAGACAAACCGATAGTTCAATCCTTCGGCTTGCAGTTCACGCGCTCGCTGCTCGGCTCGCTTGATGATATTGCTGTTGTAGCCTCCGCACAAACCGCGATCGCCCGAAATAACGAGTAATCCAACGGTCTGCACATCGCGCCCCTTCAGTAAGGGGAGGTCTACATCCTCGGATTTGAGGCGAGCCTGTAGCCCGTAGAGCACTTGAGCCAGCCGATCGGCAAACGGACGAGTTGCTAGCACCTGTTCTTGAGCCCGTCGAACCTTGGCGGAGGCAACCAGACGCATTGCCTCGGTAATTTTTTTGGTATTCTTGACCGACTTAATGCGATCGCGAATGAACTTGAGGTTTGCCATAACAAGGAGTTAGAGGTTAGGGGTTAGGGGTTAGGGAGCAGAGTTGGAGTCAGGAGGGAGATGGGACTGGGAGCATCAGCAGCTCCGACAAAATTCCCGCTCCCTGACGCCTAACTCCTAACCCCTTACATCACGGATGCCAAAAAGGACTGTTTGTACTCGGCGATCGCTTCCTTCAGCAGCGTTTCAGCTTCATCTGTCAGCGCCTTGCCAGTCTTGATAATTTCGAGGTATTTGGGCTTGCTGTTTTTCAGGTAATCCCGCAGCCCTTTGGTGAAGGCTGTGATTTGATCGACGGCAATGTCATCCATGTAGCCGTTGATCCCAGCGTAAATCAGCGCCACCTGCTCACCCACAGACAGCGGTGAATACTGAGGCTGCTTCAACAGTTCGCGCAGGCGTTGCCCCCGTGCCAGCTGGTCTTGGGTCGCTTTGTCTAGGTCAGAGGCAAACTGAGTAAAGGCTTCCAGTTCGGCAAACTGAGCCAGCTCTAGCTTCACCTTCCCAGCGACCTTCTTCATCGCCTTCGTCTGAGCCGCTGAGCCAACCCGAGACACAGAGATCCCCGCGTTCACCGCTGGACGCAAGCCAGAGTTGAACAGGTCAGAGGACAAGAAGATTTGACCGTCGGTAATAGAAATTACGTTAGTTGGAATGTAAGCCGACACGTCACCGGCTTGGGTTTCTACAATCGGTAGCGCCGTCATACTGCCCTCACCCAATTCGGGGCTGAGTTTAGCAGCGCGCTCTAGTAAGCGGGAATGCAGGTAAAACACATCGCCGGGGTAGGCTTCGCGTCCAGGCGGGCGACGTAGCAGCAAAGACATTTGGCGGTAAGCCTGGGCTTGCTTGGACAAATCGTCGTAGATTACCAGGGTGTGCTTGCCCTGGTACATGAAATATTCTGCCAAGGTGGCACCCGTGTAGGGAGCCAAAAACTGGAGCGGAGCCGGTTCACTGGCGCTAGATGCGACGATGATGGTGTAGTCTAACGCGCCACGCGCCCGCAGCACTTCTGTAACTTGAGCAACCGTGGAGGCTTTTTGGCCGATCGCCACGTACACGCAGATTACATTCTCACCCTTCTGGTTGATGATCGTGTCTAGGGCGATCGCGGTTTTGCCCGTTTGGCGGTCTCCAATGATGAGTTCGCGCTGTCCTCGACCCACAGGAATCATCGCATCAATTGCTGTAATCCCGGTCTGCATCGGCTCATAAACCGATTTGCGAGACACAATACCGGGCGCAGGCGATTCGATTAACCGTGATTCTGTAGTAACGATTTCACCTTTACCATCAATTGGGCGAGCCAACGCATCAACTACGCGGCCAATCATGGCATCACCGACTGGAACCGACGCGACCCGTCCAGTGGAAGTGACCGTACCACCTTCTTGAATGTTGCGCCCTTCACCCATCAGCACCACGCCGACGCTGTCTTCTTCCAGGTTTAGAGCCAAACCAATCGTGCCATCTTCGAACTCCAAAAGTTCGCTTGACATCACGTTTTCAAGACCATAAACCCGAGCAATGCCGTCACCAACTTGCAGCACAGTTCCTACATTAGAAACCTTGACCTCTTGGTCATACTGCTCAATTTGCTGGCGGATAATGTTGCTAATTTCGTCCGGTCTAATTGCTACCATTGCGTTTTTCTCCAGGAGAAGAGTGACTAACCAGTTGCAGGCGTTGCAGTGGAATTGAGCTACACACCCAGTTTGAATGGGATGTGAAAATCAGTGAAGGTGGAAAATCAGTGAGGGTGAAAAGTCAGTGAGATGGAACGGCTAGTGGAAACCTAAAAGGGCACGCTCAGAGCCAAGCAAGACCAAGCGAAATGGAGGCTCTAAGAGTTACCGCTTAGTCGCAGGCCAATCCGGCGCAGCTGCCCACGCAGGCTGGTGTCAAATACCTGAGAACCGACCTTGATCACCACCCCAGCAATCAAGTCGGGATCAATATTAGTCTCCAGTTCCACTTCACGGGCGTTGAGGAGGGCGATGACTTTTTGACGAACGGCATCCTTTTGAGCATCGCTCAGCTCTACAGCCGACGTCACCTCCGCTAAGACAGCCTGTTTCAGCTTGCGCCACAAAACTTGATATTGCTTACAAATACTGTCTAGGAATGAGATTCGTCCGCGATCCACTAGCAGCAACAAAAAATTTAGAGTGATAGGATGCACCTGCTCGCCCAATGCTTGACGAAGAATGCCCTTTTTCACATCAGCTTGAATGAGTGGACTAGCTAAGACTTGTCTGAGATCTTCAGAATCTCTCAGCAGCTGCCGCAACCCGGCGATATCTTCACCAAATCGATCGGTCAGGTTGTCAGATTGAGCCAGCGACATCAGCGCTTGGGCATAGGGTTCAGCAATTTCAGATGACATCAGGCTATCGTTCATCAGGACCCTCCAAGTGTTGCAATACCGCGATCAATCAGGGTTTGTTGCGCCGTTTCACCCAAGTCTGAGCGCAGACGAGCCTCTACCTGCTGCATGGCAAGCGCCGCAACCCGTTGGCGCAGTTCGTTCACAATACGCTGCTGTTGAGAGACGACGTCTTGGTCAGCCGCTGCTTTCATCCGCTCAACGTCTTGTTCGGCTTGAGCCAAAATTGCATCGCGCGCTGCGATCGCACTGACTTCGGCTTCGCTGCGAATGCGGGTAGCTTCGACTTGAGCTTGAGCCAGATTTTGCTGCTGTTTTGCCAGCACTGAAGCTGCTTCCTTCTTGCGGGTTTCAGCTTCGGTAATAGCAGACGCAATCCCATTGCGCCGCTCACTCAGCGTCTTACCTAAAAAGCCGCGTCCAAAATAAATCAATACGCCGATGATAATGACGAGGTTGATCAAGTTGGAATCTAGGAGATTGAAATCTAGACCAAAACCCCGCCCTTCAGCCGCTTCCGGCAACTCCCCCGCATCTGCGGCAATTGCCAATAAAGTCCCTACTATTTCCATCTGTGTCATGCCTGATCAGCTTCTAGTGATGAGCAACTCGCTTGCTAAGGTCAAAAAGTTTGGACGAACTTGAACAAAAGGGCGCACAAACCTAAACAAACTCAGACAAAAACGAATAATTGATTGACGTTCAACCGATTGGAACGCCAGCCAAAAGTTTATCTAAAATCTGACGACTGAGAGACTCGACCTGCTGTTCAAGCGATCGCATGGCCTCCTGTTTCTCCAGATCTAATGCCTTTTGAGCCTGTTCGCGCTGCACCTGTGCTTCCTGTTGCGCCTCAGCAATCTTCTGAGATGCGATCTTTTGAGCGTCTGCTTCCGCAGCAGCAATAATCGCTAGAGACTGACGACGGACATTTGCCGCTTCTTGCTCATATTGAGCTGCTAGCGCTTCCGCCTTCATCAATCGCTCTTTCGCTTCCGACTGATTAGTGCGGATATAGGTATCTCGATCGTCTAGCGCCTTCCCGAGCGGTTTGTAGAAGGTCGCGTTGAGCACGGCGACCAGCACCATAAATTGCAATGCCATCAGGGGCAATGTTGCATCTAGGTCAAACAGACCGCCGCCCTCTTCAGCCAGCAAAAATGTCCAATACATCATAATCAGTCGCCCCTTTTTATTACGGGGTCAAACTATGGGGTCAAATTTTAAGATCAAGTGTTGAAAATTATTCGGACGGCCTAGGGCAAATCTGTACAGAGCAAACAGCCGTGCAGCACATTAACCTGAGACCATGAGTTATATGGGATGTGGGCGATCGCCCACATCCTATATAACTGCCGAAAAATTAGGCGAAGGGGTTGGCAAACAAAAGTACCAGTGCAACCACCAAGCCGTAGATGGTTAGCGCTTCCATGAAGGCCAAGCTCAGCAGCAAAGTACCGCGAATTTTGCCTTCTGCTTCGGGCTGGCGGGCAATCCCTTCAACAGCTTGACCCGCTGCGTTTCCTTGACCAATACCAGGACCGATGGCAGCTAGACCAACAGCCAGGGCAGCAGCGATAACTGAAGCAGCAGCAACTAATGGATCCATGATGTTTTACCTTCTATTGATTACAGAACTAAACAAGCCTTAAGCCGGGACTAATCCAACACGATTAATCAATTGAAAAGTGGCGTTACCGCCAGTAGACGTCAGATGTAGCCGCTAGCCGCTAGCGAAACTACACCTGAGCCATCCAAGGATGAAGTGCAAAGATACACATCAACTGAGGCCGCTAATGCTCCTCATGACCTTCACCGTGATCCTCCATTGCTTCGCCAATATAGGCGGCTGCAAGTGTCGCAAAAATGAGCGCTTGAATGGCACTGGTAAACAGACCCAACGCCATCACAGGCAGCGGCACAAACAAGGGCACAAGGAGAACCAAAACCCCAACCACTAGTTCGTCTGCCAGAATGTTTCCAAACAAACGGAAGCTTAGGGAGAGAGGTTTAGTGAAATCTTCAATAATTTTGAAGGGCAGCATGAAGGGAACAGGCTGCACGTAGTTGCCAAAATAACCCAACCCCTTTTTGCTAAAACCAGCATAAAAATATGCCAGAGAGGTCAACAACGCCAATGCCACTGTCGTATTGATATCGCTAGTGGGAGCGGTCAACTCTCCATTAGGGAGCTTAATCAGCTTCCATGGAATCAGTGCACCTGACCAGTTGCTGACAAAGATGAACAAGAAGAGAGTTCCAACAAACGGAACCCAGGGGCGATACTCCTTCTCTCCAATCTGGTTTTTAGCCAGGTCGCGGATGAACTCCAGAGCATATTCCATCAGGTTTTGAATACCGGAGGGAATGCGCTGAATGTTGCGGGTTGCCAAAACTGACACCACAACCAGGAGGCCAATTACGAACCAGGAGGTTAGGAACACCTGCCCGTGCAGCTTCAAACTTCCCAATTCCCAATAGAACTGCTTACCCACTTCAAGCTCTGCAAGGGGGAAGGCGTTGAAGACGTTCAAAGAGATCAACGTTTCCATACGAAAAGGTTTCCCTGGAATAGTTTAGGGATACGCTAGGACTTGGCGGTTCAACCGGAGTTGGGGAGAATCGCAGTTCGCAGCGTATAGAAGATAAGGGCAACCTTGTAGGTGAGAAATCCTAAAAAGATAGGCAAGATTTGTAGCTGATTCCAGCGAGATGCTATTAGAATTAGCCCTACCAAGAGAACAAGCCGGGTGTTACCCAACCGATCTTTTCCCCGACCAAGCTGCTCAACGTTTTTAGCCAACATCCTCAAGTAAACCACACCTGTGCACGCTCCAATCAGGTAATTGAGAGCAATGTTTAGCGAGTAAAAAATCCACACAGAACCAAAGATAACTGCTGCCATGAGCAACGTCACCTTAAACAAGTCTCGCTGGAGCTGATAATACTCCTGCATAGAGGGATCTGGATCGGGCGGTAATCTTGGCGCAGTAGTTTCGCCTTCTGCGGGGATTATCGCTTCAACCGATGGGGGTTCAGGAGAAGAATCTGGTGTGTTCACAAGCAAGTTGTAGCTGTGCCCAGACGATTTGCTGGCAACATAATAACCACCAAAATCATATCACCGACAGGTAACAATACTTAACGAGGTGAGCTGAAAAACAAGAAGAACTTACAGTGTGATGAAAGATCCTGGACAGCTGGCTGATGTTGTTCAGTAACTATCACCTAAGTGCCGACGAGTTAAGATATGTTGCGCTGTAACCCGGTGGGAAACCGCTGTTGTTGGGTGAACTGGTGTTGCCTGATTCACCAGTTTGCTGGAACCAGCCTAATCTCTACAGATCTCTAGAGTAAAGATAGAGCAACACCCGAAGGCGATCGCAGCCCAAACTAAGCTCGTCTTCACCAGTCTCAGAAACCTTTAGGAACGCAACAAAACTTATCACGGCTCTCAGGCTGAGGTGTACTCAGATGTTGTTTTTTTTGGGACACTCTTATGGAGGGAGTCCGACACGCTTTTTAACAATCGATGTAATGGAACCCAGACGCTTTAATCTTAGAGTTAAGTTGTGCGACCCCAGGACATCGCTCGGGACAACCTGAAGCAAGTTGCTTCACCACATACAGGTGGTCTAGATAAGGTTCATCCCTACGCCCTCCTGAAAATGTCCCATGCAATACCCTGAGGCAGTTGTTATTAAAGGGAGCTTTTGAAATCCGATGAGTGTAACGGCAAGTGGTGGAAGCTCTGTTGCGCGCCCAAATCTTTATCAAACCCTACCCGTCTCTACAATTTCCCAGGCGGAGCAGCAAGACCGCTTCTTGGGACGGGGAGAATTAAGCGAACTTTCTAGCTTTTTTAGTTCGGGGTTGAAAAGACTGGCGATCGCTGACGCGTTGACCCAAAATTCTGAATTAATTGTTTCTCGTGCCGCCAACCGGATTTTTGTGGGCGGCTCCCCCATGGCATTTCTCGAAAAGCCAGTAGAAGAAGACGTCCCAGTCTTGGTGAGTATGGGCGGTGTGGCGCTCGATATGAAAGAATCCATGAAACTAGGCACAACGACCTACGTTTCAGGCACAGGCAGTATTTTTGAAGGCTTTATGTCCTTCTTCAACACGCCTAGCAGCGGACCAACCCCGCCGGGTTTTCGTCCCATTAACGTGGCGCGCTATGGGCCGAGCAATATGCAAAAGTCCCTGCGGGATTTGAGCTGGTTCTTGCGCTATGTGACCTACGCCATTGTGGCAGGCGACCCCAATATCATTTCTGTAAACGTCCGAGGCTTGCGAGAAATCATTGAAAATGCCTGTTCCGGAGACGCGACCATCGTGGCTCTTCAGGAAATGCGGATCGGCGCACTCACGCTTTTTCGCAATGATGCCGATGCCGCACTAATCATCACTCAGTACTTTGAGGTGTTGATTAATGAATTTGTGTCGGCTACGCCTTCTGCTAAGGTGCGCCAGCGCTCCTCAGGCGATTTACAGGGTTTACAGCTGCCCCAAATTTACTTCAACGCCTCCGAACGCCGCCCTAAGTATGCGATGAAGCCGGGTTTGTCGTCTGGGGAGAAGATAGACGTGATCAAAGCCGCCTATCGCCAGGTATTTGAGCGCGACATTACTCGGGCTTACTCGCTCAGCATCTCCGACCTGGAGTCGAAGGTGAAAAACAACGAAATCTCCATGAAGGAGTTTGTTCGTCGTCTGGCTAAGTCACCGCTCTATCGCAAAAACTTTTTCCAGCCCTATATCAACAGTCGCGCTTTAGAATTGGCATTCCGCCATATTTTAGGTAGAGGTCCATCCTCGCGCGAAGAAGTTCAGAAATACTTCTCCATCGTGTCTCAAGGTGGTTTGTCTGCCCTAGTCGATGCGTTGGTCGATTCCAGGGAATATGCCGACTATTTTGGGGAAGAAACCGTTCCTTACCTGCGCGGTTTGGGGCAAGAAGCCCAAGAGTGTCGCAACTGGGGGCCTCAGCAAGATCTATTTAGATACAGTGCGCCCTTCCGTAAGATTCCACAGTTCTTAACCACCTTCGCTAGATATAACCAGCCGCTACCCGACCAGCATGTGTATGGTTCTGGTAACGACCCGCTCGAAATCCAGTTCGGAGCTATTTTCCCCAAGGCAACCCGCAATCCCAGCGCCAGCCCTGCACCGTTCGGTAAAGATACTCGCCGGATCTTGATCAATCGGGGACCTGGGATCAACAACCAGCTCAGCAACCCAGCGGCTCGCGGTGTTGCCCCTGGTTCTTTAGGGCCTAAGGTATTTAAGCTGGATCAACTGCCCAGCTTTACCCGCAGCTTTGCCAAAAAAGGCGGCAACTCCAAAGGCATCAGCGTTAAATATTCGGAAAGCTCCACCCAGGCATTGATTCGGGTGATCTACCTGCAAGTGATTGGGCGCGAGGTCTACGAAGGTCAACGTCAAAAGGTGGCGGAGATTAAGCTAGAAAACGGTGACATTACCGTGCGCGAGTTCGTCCGCATTTTGGCCAAGTCAGACCTATTCCGCAGCTTATATTGGACGCCGCTCTACGTCACGAAGGCAATTGAATACATTCACCGTCGCCTCCTCGGTCGCCCTACCTACGGGCGTCAAGAAATCAACCAATACTTCGACCTGGCGGCGAAAAAGGGTTTCTATGCGGTGGTAGACGCCATCCTCGACAGCCCAGAATACACCGAAGTATTTAACGAAGACACCATCCCTTATGAGCGCTACCTGACTCCCGGCGGGCTGTCGTTGCGCACAAATCGCGTCGGCAGCATCACCGATAAGGGCATGAAGCCTAGCGTTGAGCAAACACCTCGGTTTGTCACCCTAGGAGCTGTGACGGATAGTCGCTCACAGCCCGACATTCAGTTCCGCTCTGACCAAGGGGTTAGCAAAAGGCGAGAGCAGACCAAGGTCTTCAAACTCACAGGCACGTTCGACAAACCTCAACTCAAGGTTTTGATTGGCGCTGCATATCGGCAAGTGTTTGAGCGCGATATCGCGCCATACATTGTTCAGAACGAGTTCTCTAGCCTAGAAAGTAAGCTGGGCAACGGTGAGATTAACTTGAAAGAGTTGATTGAAGCGTTGGGCACCTCTAGCCTGTACATTAAGGAGTTCTACACGCCGTATCCCAACACGAAAGTGATTGAGCTAGGCACCAAGCACTTCTTGGGTCGCGCCCCCTTAGACCAAGCCGAAATCCGCAAGTACAACCAGCTGCTGGCCACCCAGGGATTGAAGGGCTTTATCAGTTCCATGCTGGGTAGCGCTGAGTATGGGCAAGCCTTTGGCGAAGATACGGTGCCCTATAACCGCTATTTGACTCTGCCAGCTGCCAACTACCCCAATAGCCAGAAGCTCTACAACACACTCACCAAGCAAAACAAGGACCTGGTGGTGCCGAGCTTTGATACGCTGAAGCCGAAGATGGATCCGAGCACGATGCCGTTGACCAGTATGGCGATCGCCGACTTGGCCACCGTGTCTAGTCAGCTCAATGCAGCGAAGGCCAAAGTTGTTGAGGCGGGCCGGTCGTTCTTGCCCGACAGTGACGGTGAATCGGTTGCAGCAGCGGTTAGTCCAGCTCGACGGAAACCAGCTCGGATCTTTCGGGTGAACTCTGAGATCAGCTTGGCTGAAACAGCGTTAGTCATCAACGCGATCTATGTGCAGGTGATGGGTGTACTCAACGGTGAGATTCCTAGTGAGTTCCGCCGCAGTGACCTAGAGCATCAGCTACAAACTGGCGAAATCTCAGTCCGCGAGTTCGTCAAAACCCTCGCTAGTTCAGAGCTATACGTTCAGCGGTTCTATGCACCGTATCCCCACCCGAAAGTGATTGAATTTCTGTTCCGCAACTTGCTGGGTCGTGCGCCCACTACGCAAGCAGAAATTCGTCAGTACGACCAACTGTTGGCCGACAGTGGTCTTAGCGCCGCTGTAGCAGCGCTGGTGGATAGCCCGGAGTATGCTCGCTACTTTGGTGAAGCTGTGGTGCCCTACAAACGCTTTCCATCTCTGAGTTCTGAGTCCTAAGTCTCAATCACCACTTGATCTGCTTGAGCAGATCAAGTGGAAACAATGTCAGACTTTTGGGGCAGTCCCCGATCCTATTGATCGGGGACTTTTTTTGGGGGCTTTTAAGGCTTAAATCCGTGCGAAACTCAAGAGATGCTGTGCGTTAGGTAATAGGTTGATATGAACGTTTGGGTTGGATTGGCACTAGTGGCGATCGCAGCGTACCTATTGGGTTCAATCCCCACGGGCTATTGGGCAGGGCAGCTGTTGAAGGGCATCGACATTCGACAATATGGTTCCAAATCGACCGGAGCCACAAACACACTGCGAATCTTGGGACGTGGCCCAGCCATTGTTGTCTTGCTGGTCGATGTCTTCAAAGGGGTGGCGGCGATCGCCCTGACGCGCTGGGTTTATAGCCTGCCCAGTTTGGCCACCAGTATCCCTCCCACCGTTGCCCAAAATCTCTGGGTAGCGTGGGTGGTGACGGTAGCTGGACTACTGGCAATTTTTGCTCACAGCAAATCAATTTGGATCGGTTTCCAGGGCGGAAAATCTGCTGCCACTGGCTTAGGCGTGCTGTTTGCGCTGGCGTGGCCGGTGGGATTGGGAGCCGCTGCCGTATTTATTTTGGTCTTATTGCTAACACGAATTGTGTCGCTGGGGTCAATTTTGACGGCGATCGCCGCGCCCCTGCTGATGCTGCTGTTCCAACAGCCCCTGCCTTATCTGCTGCTGGCGATCGCCGGCGGCGCTTATGTTTTAATCACTCATCGCGCCAACATTCAACGCCTTTTGGCCGGAGGTGAACCACAAGTGGGGAAGGTTCAGAGTCGCAAAGATCAGAACCGCAAAGATCAGCCTTAGAAGGCTTGGTTTGGAGACCAAGGAGTCGTGAGAGCTGGGGAGGGAGCCACGGGCGCAGGGGCATAGGTTAAGTGGGATGGCACCGGGCTGGCATGCTCTACGGGCGAATAGTTGCTAATTTGGACGGAGCTGGGGGTAAACAAAAAGATGCGATCGCCTAACCGTTCTTGGTGGCCATCAAGGGCATAAGCCCCCCCTGCCACATAGTCGGCGGCTCGCTGCGCTTGTTCTGGCTCCATCAAGCCCAGGTTTAAAATAACCGATTTGCGATCGCACAACGCTCGAACGGCCTGCGGAATCTCTTCAAACGAGTGCGGTTCCATTAAAACTACTTCTGGCTGGCTGCTGGCTAGTCGTGGCATCCCAACCACCTTGCTGGCCCCGCCCACAGCCTGAGCCGCGTGGGGATTTCCTGGGATGGGCGATCGATCGCCATAACCCGGCACCCCTGCATACCCCTGTGGCGACCCCGAGGCATTGTTTGAGGCGGCATAGGCAGCGTTCTCATAATCGGCCTCATCAAACGGGTCGCCCAACCCAAATACATTTTGGACTCGTTGAAAAAAACTCATGGCACGATAGGTTTGGATAAACGAGTTGCGTGAGCTGGGGCATAGTTCTCTTGTCCTATGTTATAGCGATTTTGGGGGTGTGTGTGATGCGGTTTGTAAAGCCCGATCTACCCTTGAGTGACCGCTACCGGGTTGACATCAGCATTGCGATCAAACAGCACGCGCGGTTTGAGCAAGGCTCGAAACAATAGCCAAACCGACTGAAACTCGCCTGGAGTTTGGCGCGTTTTCCATTGACCAGGGCGACAGAAGAGAATCTCAACCAGGTGCCGCTGCTGTTCAAGGCTGATCGATTCAAACAGAATGCGCACGGTCGAAAATTCATCGTTAATGCCCTGCCGCGTTACTTGCCCCGTTAGCACTAAATCGTCTTCTAGCAGTTGCAGCTGAACCGACAATGGGGCATCGGGCACCAGGCCAGGAAAGCCTGCTTGGGTCAGCGCTACTTCGGCTCCCACTTCTGAAAGCATCGTGGTGACGCCCCAAAAGGTTTGCTCTGCTATGGTTAGTTTGACGGTGCGCCGTAGATCAAACCACTCGTAGGGGCTAGGACGCGGTACGTCAAGCAAAATCAGCAGGGCAATGCCCAGCATGAGCAGGTTGTATAAACTCCAAAGCCAACCCAAGCCAATCCCCTTGGCCTGTTCGGCGATCGCTGGATCGACCGTCTGCTGCCATGCGCCTTTGATCATGCACATGCCCAGATTGACCCATAGGCTAACAGCGGTAGCGCCAAACAGCAGAATCAGCGGTGCCGCCAGACTCCAGTTAAACGAGAAGCGATCGCTAGCCGTTCCTTTGGGCGTGACCTTAAACCCCTTGGCGAATGGATTAAGCATTACCTGCACCACCGTGAGCGCCAGCGGAAAACATAGCGCTAGAGAATAAATATCGGACAATACGGCAGAGCGCGAGCGGTAGTTGAGCCACGAGAACACGGTTAGCTGGACGAGATAGTAGGGCAGAAAAAAGTACATTAGCTCTGCCGCCGTGGCGCGCAGCGGAATTATTCCTAAAAAAGAATAAGCCAACGGCATCAGCAAATAGCCGACCCGAGAGATGCTAGTAAACCAGTGCAGCAGCCCTTCTAGGTGAGCCAACCGCTGAATTGGACTGAGTCCAGGGATCGTCAGCGGGTTAGATTTGATGAAAAATGCTTGTAGTGTTCCCCGCGCCCAGCGCAAGCGTTGCAGAGCATGGGCTGCAATATTTTCGGCTGCCAGCCCAGCGCTGAGCTTTTCGTCTAAGTAGACCATGCGATAGCCCTGCGCCGAGATCCGAATGCCGGTAAAGTAATCTTCGCTCAGAGAATCGGTGACAAATCCGCCCGTGGACTCTAAGGCACTGCGGCGAATAATAAAGGAGGTGCCCGAACAAATGACGCTACCCGCCCCGTCTCGAATCGGCTGGATTTGGCGGTAGAACACCTCTTCCTCGGGCGTCAGGACGTCTTCTAAGCCCAAATTTCGAGCGATCGGGTCTGGGTTGTAAAACGTTTGAGGAGTTTGCACCAGGGCAACTTGCAAGTCTTGGAAGAACCCGATTGTGCGGGTGAGAAAGTTACGGGTAGGGACAAAGTCAGCATCAAACACTACTAGAAATTCGCCCGTGGTGCGGGGAAAGGCGTAGTTGAGATTGCCGGCTTTAGCGTGCCGATTGTCAGGGCGGGTCATGTAGTTGCAGCCCAGTTGAGCCGCCAACTGCTGGATTTCGGGGCGATGGGTATCGTCTAGCAGGTAGACGGTTTTGTGCGGGTAGTCGATCGCTTGGCAGCCAATCATGGTGCGCTGCAAGATGAAAGCGGGTTCGTTGTAGGTGGGGATGAAAATATCTACCGTCGGCAAATAGGTGCCATTCACCACGTCTAGGGCCAGCGCATTGGCTTCGGGGCGGCGATCGCGCACCTTTAGCATCAAAAACAGCTGAATAATGGCGCTGCTTAGCATGAGTAGTTCTAAAATCAGCAGCCCCAGACTAAACACGCCATTGAGGGGCGTAGTCAAATTGATAGTCGAGAGCGATCGCCACAATACATAGCGAATAGTCAAAACCGATAAAATACTGACGACGACAACCCGTGACCAAGCTTGGGGCTGCGGCGATAGGCGCATCACCAACAGAACTACCAAAAACAGCGCCACCGTTGGCACAATCAGGTATTGGCCTGCCACTATCGGCACTTCTATCCACAGGGGAGGATTTTCTTGAATCACGTTGAGCTGAGCGAAAATTTTGCTAATCGCACCTTGTCCCGCAAACCAAAGCCCCACAATCAATCCGGCGATCGCCACCACACCGACCAACACCAATGTGGTCAGCTGAGAGCGAGGCACGGGGGCAGGAGTGTTCGACAAGTCTCGACTGCGAACCTCAGACGTTGTCATTGCTTTGCTCCACCTATCCATAACGCAGTAACTGTAACTCTGGCTCGGTAAATCTGGTTCCACATCAACTTGGATCGATATAGACCGATCTGACCCGATCAATCTACAGTTTGCTATGTCCCGTTATACAGGATCTCAGACAATGGACAACGTTTCTCAAACCATAGACTGCGATCTATAGTTCAAAGGGTTAAAACCTTTCAAAAAACTATAGCTAGGGATAATTGCAGGCAGAATACGAGGAATGGCGATCGACCAAAAGAGCAACATTCTTATTTCACTGGGTATCCTACCGTTCAGAGCGTTTCTAGAGAGCGTTTCTAGCTTTAACCGCAGAAAGGCACCCTGCCTCAGCAATATATGCTCAAACGCTAACTGCGGATGCGACCTCTAGGTCACTTTTACAGCTAGCTTAACGAATCCCTAGGTTTACATCTGTACAGAGCAGACTGCACGAAACCATCATCTGGTGCGATTTGGGTGAGCAGTTTATTGCAAAAGAATATCTAACAGTTTTTTGATACGCTTTGCACACGCAAAATCAACTGTTCAAACCACTGCTGAAATCATCTAAATCAGAGCTAATACCAATGCCCAAAGAATATATTATTGGCCGCCATCAATTGCTGCTTCCAGATGACCACCAACTTGATCAATACCAGGCAAGATGGCACCGATATGACACAGCGTTAGGATATATTGCTCAAGTGATCTTTCAAAAATATCCTCAGGCTTCAGCCATCGACATTGGAGCTAACGTAGGCGATAGCTCTGCCCTAATTCAAACCTATCAAGATGTTCCCATTCTCTGTATAGAAGGCAATCCAGAGTTTCTTGAATTCTTGTATCACAATGCTTCGATTGTTGGCAATCTTGAAATAGAAGAGTCTTTTGTCGGTGCTGATGGAGAGAT
>CASBQX010000060.1 GCA_949127925.1 Synechococcales cyanobacterium PMM_0002 | reverse complement strand
GTTTCACAGCAGAGCGCACCTAGAGTGACAACCAGTTCTTGAACGACGGCTTGCAAAATGTAGTTTTCATCTAGGTGGTCGCGAACTTTATCGGTAATGCGTTTTAGTCCCGATTCTAAGTGATCTGCCTGCTGCAATTGGCGCGTTCGCGCTTTGACCTGACGGCTTAGATCGGCGTTGAGTTGTTCTAAAAGTTGCTTGATTTGCTTAATTTCGCTAATGTCACGCAGCAGCCAGCGAAACTGAAGGCGATCGCTGCCTCGCTGACGAATACTGTTGATCGTAATGCCAGCATCAAAGGCAACACCTTGACGGGGCCACAGCCGCAGTTCCCAATTTTGAATAGATTGAGTTTGCTGCAACCGATCAAGCCCTGCATAAAAGGCAGAATAGTCGGCTTCGGCAATGAACACCAACAGCGGCTTACCGATTAAAAACTGCTGGGATATGTTGAGCTTGGTAGCGATCGCCAAGTTTGCTTCTTGAATTTGTCCTCTAGCATCCGTAACTAAGTACCCGTCGGGAGCCTGATCAAATAGGTCAAAATAGCGTTGCCGTTCTACTTCTACGCTATTTCGAGTGCTAATTAACTCTTGGTGCTGCTGCCCTACTTCTTCTTCGGATGCCTGCAATTCTTCCAGCACACCATGCAGTTCTGCGAGAGCTTGTTCCAATAAATTTTGCTGGACGGGTGATGCAATCGCTAGTTGCCGCAGCGCCAAAGCCCGCCGATATACGGCCTCAATCTGGGTGGAGAGCGCCATATCTTGTTGAAATTATTGATTTTTGTAACTTTTGTGGCGAGTAGAGTTCACAGGTTGTTAAACAGCTATCGTTAGCTCAAATGAAATGCTTTTTCATCTTAGGTGACTATTGGGCGACAAAACATCTACCGCAAAGCTGATCTAGCGGTGTGTGAATAAACTTCATTAAGGTGTTCAGGTCCCCGACTTCTTATAGAAGTCGGGGACCTTTGCCTACGCCATGATGCGGTTGAGGATGCACATGAATTTACCGGGGCAACTGGGCACGGGGATCAACTTGCTCCAAGAGCCTGCCTCGGCCACCCCAAGGCTGTGCTGCCGCAAAATATGTGCCCTCACATGGTCTGCGGTGCCAATAATCAGCAGCGTCAAAATGCGCGGATCGGGGTTGATCGGTTGCAGAGAAATAGGATTGTAGGTCACGGCAGTGTTTCACTCCACTATATAGAGATGGGTTGGAAGCGATACCCAAACTCAAAGCCACCCTGCTGTTTGGCTGCTGTGGCTGGTGGCCATAGCAAAGTCAGGGTGGCTAGTGGAGTGATAAACTGCCCTCTAGCCCTCCGAACTGCTACACAGTTTTGAGGGTTAGTCGCCTGGGACTGTTTCCGGCAGTTTCCAGGTGACGCTTTGAATTACGGATATTTGTTTGTACTGAGAATCAACCGTACTAGAGAATTGAGTTTTTGGCAAGCGTATTTTGCGACAGGTTTATTCTGAGTTGATGGCGGCAGCAGACAGAATGGCTCGACTGCCGAAAAATCCGTTCCTGCTGCACTCCGGCTCTGGACACCCATTGTTACAATGGGATTTAACCTAGATCTGGTCTTTGAGGCGATCTCGTTTTACCATGCAGCCAACCGACCCCAGTAAGTTCACCGAGAAAGCGTGGGAGGCGATTGTCAAGTCCCAAGATGTCGCCCGTAGCTACAAGCAGCAAAATCTGGAAGTCGAGCATGTGGCGATCGCCCTGCTAGATCAAGCGGGCTTAGCCGACACCATTTTGAGCAAGGTGGGGATCGAACCCGACAACCTGCGGCAAAAGCTAGATTCGTTTGCCGTGCGCCAGCCCAAAGTATCGTCAGCCGACCTGAGCCAGCTGTTCTTGGGTCGCGGGCTAGACTTGTTTTTAGATAAAGCGGAGACGGCGCGGACGGCGCTGCAAGACGAATTTATTGCAGTAGAGCATCTGCTGCTGGCACTGTGCGAAGAAGATCGCGTTGGGCGGCGGCTGTTTAAGGCGGCCAATGTGGAAGCCAAGCAGTTAGAAGTGACGATTAAAGCAATTCGGGGCAGCCAGCGCGTCACCAACCAGTCGCCCGAGTCGCAGTATGAAGCGCTGGAAAAATATGGCAAAGACTTGACCGACCTGGCCAAGGCGGGCAAGCTCGACCCCGTGATTGGGCGCGATGAGGAAATCCGGCGGGTGGTGCAGGTGCTGTCGCGCCGCAGCAAAAATAACCCGGTGCTAATTGGTGAACCCGGTGTGGGCAAGACGGCGATCGCTGAAGGGCTAGCCCAGCGCATCATCAACGGGGATGTGCCCGAGTCGCTAAAAAATCGTCAGCTGATCAGCCTGGACATGGGTTCGCTCATCGCCGGAGCCAAGTACCGGGGTGAGTTTGAGGAACGGCTGCGGGCGGTGCTGCGCGAGGTCACCAACTCCGACGGCCAAATTGTGCTGTTTATTGACGAGCTGCATACGGTGGTGGGGGCAGGGTCTTCGTCGGGCACCACTGATGCCAGTAACCTGCTGAAGCCCATGCTGGCGCGGGGTGAGCTGCGCTGTATTGGGGCGACGACGCTGGACGAATATCGCAAGCACATCGAAAAAGACGCGGCATTAGAACGCCGATTCCAGCAGGTCTACATCGACCAGCCCAGCGTTGAAGATACAATTTCGATTCTGCGCGGCCTGAAGGAAAACTACGAGCGTCACCACAACGTCACCATTACCGACTCGGCGCTGGTAGCGGCTGCAACGTTGAGCGATCGCTATATTACCGAGCGGTTTTTGCCCGACAAGGCGATCGACCTAGTGGATGAAGCCGCCGCCAAAATCAAAATGGAGATTACCTCCAAGCCGACGGATCTAGAGACGATCGAACGCCGGATTCGGCAGCTAGAAATGGAAGAACTGTCGCTCAAAAGTGAAGGCGATCGCATGGGGCTGAGCAGTGCCGCCTTCCGTCCATCTAAGGAGAAACTAGAGCGGATTCGTGAAGAAATTGGCCAGCTGAAGCCAGAAAAACAAAAGCTCGATACCCAGTGGAATTCTGAGAAAGAGATCATGGGATCGCTGAAGGTGCTGCGGGAAGAGGAAGGCCAGCTCCAGCGCCAAATCGAAAAAGCCGAGCGCGACTATGATCTCAACACCGCCGCCCAGCTCAAATATGGTCGCCTAGAAACGCTGCACCGCGAACTCGAAACCACCGAAACCAGCCTCACCGAAATCCGCAGTCAGGCGGGCAAAGTGCTGCTGCGGCAAGACGTGACCGAGGCCGACATTGCCGAAATTGTGGCCAAGTGGACAGGGATTCCGGTCAACCGCCTGCTGGAAACCGAACGGCAAAAGCTGTTGAACCTGGAATCGTTTTTGCATCAGCGGGTGATTGGGCAAAACGAAGCGGTCGCCGCCGTATCGGCAGCCATCCGGCGGGCACGAGCGGGGATGAAAGATCCAGGCCGACCGATTGGCTCTTTTATGTTCCTAGGCCCAACGGGCGTTGGCAAAACCGAACTGGCGCGCGCCCTAGCCGAGTGCATGTTTGACTCAGACGACGCCCTAGTGCGGCTAGATATGTCGGAGTATATGGAGAAACATTCGGTGTCGCGGTTGGTCGGTGCCCCTCCGGGCTATGTCGGCTACGAAGAAGGGGGCCAGATCACCGAAACCGTGCGGCGGCGTCCCTATTCGGTGGTGCTGCTAGATGAAGTAGAAAAGGCGCACCCCGATGTGTTCAACATTTTGCTGCAAGTGCTAGACGATGGCCGGATTACCGACTCCCAGGGGCGCACGGTCGATTTTCGCAATACCGTTGTGGTGATGACCAGCAACATCGGCAGCGAATACATTTTGGACGTATCGGGCGACGATTCTAAGTATGAGCTAATGCGCAAACGGGTATTAGACGCCTTGCGATCGCACTTCCGCCCTGAATTCCTCAACCGCGTCGATGACATTATCCTGTTCCATGCCCTCAGCCTCAAAGAGCTGCGGCAGATTGTCGGGATTCAGCTCCAGCGGGTTCACCGGCTGCTGGGCGACCAAAAAATCGGCCTGGAAATGACCACCGCTGCCCAAAACCACATCGCCGATGTCGGCAATGATCCCACCTACGGAGCACGGCCACTCAAGCGCGCCATCCAAAAGGAAATCGAAAATCCGCTGGCTACCAAACTACTAGAAAATACCTTCGTCGAAGGCGACACCATCATGGTGGATGTGGTAGACCACAAATTGGAATTTCACAAAAAGGCCGCTACGCCGCGATCGCCCCTCTCAGTTGTCACCGAACCCGTTGCTACAGATAGCTAAAACTCGTTAAACCCTGCTCCCAGGACTCTGCTCTATGACCCTCGCTTCCGACCAAAAAATCTGGACTGATGCGGAATTCATGGCGTTGCCCGATGGCGATCGCTACGAGTTAATTAATGGAGAATTGATCAACGTGGGCAATTCTGGGATGGAGCATGGAGAGATTGGGGCATTTTTGGCAGGCAGTCTCTCGCTTCATGTTCGTACTAATCGCTTGGGTGTAGTGTGCGACTCTAGCACGGCTTTTACCTTGAAGTTGGGCAATCGGCGATCGCCCGATGTGTCGTTTGTGTCGAAGGAGCGATTGCAGGGGCTAAAACGATTGCCGAAGGGTTACTTGCAGGGTGCGCCCGATTTAGCCGTTGAAATTATTTCTCCTAGCAATACATTCGAAGAAATCCACGACAAAATTGTGGAGTACTTCGATAACGGGTCTAAGCTGGTTTGGGTGATTCATCCCGACGAAAAATCGGTATTGGTCTATCACCAACCCGAACCCGATCGCTTGCTCAGAGCGTCCGACAATTTGGATGGTGAAGCTGTGATTCCCGATTTTTTGCTGCCCGTAGCAGACCTGTTTATTGAACTGGAATTTTAATTGGATTAGATTTTTAGGCGATCGCCCCTCATCTCCCTAGCGATCGCGTACCCATAGTGCCAGACCGCCCCCGCGACCCCGAGCCGCGACAAACTCGTCTGTGATGCAAAAGAAGGCAAAGAAGGGCAGTTTCCCAATCCGCCGTTCGACAAACGGCTGTGCTTGCGCCTTGCCGCCTACCTTGCCACCGATCTTGCCTCGGTAGAGCGATCGCCCAAAAGCGCTAATCTCTAGCTCAGTGAAATCGAACGCCAGCAGGTTTTTCTTGCCTTCATAGCGACAAGGCCCGGTAAACGTCATCGCCAGTGCGCCAACCCTGGCCTGATTGATAATAGTGCCCAGGTTAGCCGCTGTTTCTTCAGATGCTGCGTCTGCCACAAGGGGCTGGAAGGAGATTTTGGCGATCGCCAACTTCGGCACATAAAACCCTTTACCCAAGGCAATGCCGCCCCGCTGCCGCAGCTTGCGCGTGCCCGTAGCAAAACACAGCCGCCAGTTACCCCACAGGGCATCGACCGAGCAGCTGAGGCGCTGCTGTTTGGCGGCTTTCTCACCTGCCAGCATCGCCTCAACCACAGCATCGGCAGAAGGACGCACTAGCGTTGGATCACGAAAGGCTGAGGCGGCTTTCCCGAGCTGAACGTCGAAGTCGAGATCAGCAGAAGAGGTGAGATTGGTCGTCATACGCGCCTTGAAATCTTATTTAGTCTTGAAATCTTATTTAAAGAGAAATCAACTCAATCAACCCATAATATCCTGATGCCGTAGAGCAGTATGTAGGCGGGCTAGATGACACGATCGCCTCCTATCATGGTGATCCAGACGCTATTCCCACGATGTTGAAGAAGCCAAAAAGCGTCAAACGCCTCACACTAATCCTACAGATACACGGATAAATTCTGACTCAATTGAGGATGCTTTAGAACCTGAGCAGGTTAATCAGACTAAATAAGATTTGAACTCCAATGGCTACTACTCACAATCGCTCCAATCTACAACAGAATAATGCTACTCAGCCAACGTATGTGCAGGGATTTTTGAAGTGGGCAATTGCACTGACCGCATCGTTAGGAGCAATTCTTGAAGTCATTTATACCAGCATTGTGAACGTGGCTTTAACAGATATTCAAGCCACGCTAGGAGCAACGGTCAGCGAAGTGGGATGGGTAATAACAGGCTATGCGATCGCCAACGTGATTCTAATTCCTCTCTCTGCCTAGTTAGGCAATGTGTTTGGCAAAAAGACTTATTTTGTGTTCTCTATGGCAGGATTCACCCTGGCCTCGGTGCTGTGTGGATTTGCGCCCAACCTGCCTATATTAGTGCTTGCCCGAATTCTTCAAGGATTATTTGGGGGCGGATTGCTAGCAAAAGCGCAAGCAATTTTGTTTGAAACTTTTCCTCCGGCAGCACAGGGATTGGCTCAAGCCGTGTTTGGGGTAGGCGTGATCGCAGGGCCGGCGATCGGGCCTACACTAGGCGGCTACCTCACCGATACCTTAGGCTGGCGATGGATTTTCTTCATCAACTTGCCGATCGGCATTGCTGCTGTGATTATAATCTCACTCGTCAGCTTGGAGGCAGTATTGGCATTGCAATTTTGACTACCTTATTAACTCAACGAGAAGCTTTCCACAAATCCATCCTGTTGACGAATCTATCTCCTTACAATTTGGAGACTACTCAACGCCTCAACGCTCTGATCAGTGTGTTCCAAAGTCGTGGCTCAGATGCAGTAACGGCTCATCAACAAGCCCTTGCTGCCCTTGAAGAACTCGTCAATACACAAGCAGCAGTTTTGTCCTATGCAGATGTTTTTCGGTTTGTAGGGATTGTTTTTCTGTGTTCACTGCCTCTACTTCTGTTTCTAAATAAGGGAGGCGCTAAGTCGAACCCTCCGATCGCTCACTAATAAACTGGTTTCGTAACTCTAATTGTCTTCGACTCTTCATTAGTGTAGCGATCGCGTCTATCTAGCTCCCTACCTACAGTAAAGGAATAAGGGCGATCGCTTCTGATGCACTTCAGGTTTGAATTGGCGAAGAATTAAACCCAACCGACTACTCAGCAACCACCACTTCTATCTTGTATTGGCCACGGCTAGTGCTATCAAACCCATTGGCAAATACTGTGTAGGTGCCGTCGGCAGGCAACGTCACTTCTACTTGCGCAGTTTGGACATCGGGAGTCATGTCATCGTTTTCTGCAAGGACTTCTGTATCGGGACCAATCAACGCTACATAAGAGTTGAACTCATCACTGGCTAAGGTAACAACGACCGATTGCCCTGCTTTGCCTTCAAAGGTGTATTGGTCGTAGAGACTGTTGTCAGTTGGCAGCACTGAGTCTCCCTCCTCTAAGATGCCCTCTTCGCTTAATAGGAGAGTATCATCGGCAGTTTGGGCGATCGCAGATCCGCCCATCATGCCCAGCACTGTAAATGCTGCTACAGATCCTGCCAACCACATACCACGCTTCATAAGTCAATTCCTCGAATCCGCTAACACTATCCAAACGGTCTTACACCCTATGCTGCCCTTGCTCAGGGTGAAACCGCCACATATTTCTGGCAATGTTGAGAATTCTTTAAAGACTCTCAAAGTCTAATAAATTTATGGTCAAGCTCATGGACAAAAGAGTGCATCGACCGAAAATCACGTTTAGCAGGATCGAAGAGTTTAGCAGGATTGGAGCGGTTGATGGGTTGGAGATGACGCGTCCAACCCATCAACCGCTCCAACCACTACTTAAGCCGTTTGAGGCAGATGAGTTGCCAAAAAACTCTCTAGTTTTTGATGATTGATGGCTCCCTCGATCGCGTCTATCGGCTGTCCCGACTGGAACAGCACCAGCGCTGGCACCCCCTGCACGTTGTAGGCTGCCACTGTTTCGGGATTGGGATCGACTTCCATTTTGGCGATCTTGAGGCGATCGCCATATTGGGCGGCGATTTTCTCCATCACCGGAGACATCAAGCGGCAAGGCCCACACCAAGGTGCCCAAAAATAGACCAGTACAGGCAGCGTCTCGCTCAACACCTGTGTCTTAAACTCGTTGTCTGCAATGACCAAAACGCTGCTCATAAAACTCCGTCAGAGAATCAGCAATAAAACAAGAAGAGTCTCCATCGGAAACTCTTCTATTTATCCTTGCACAATATGTTTTCAGCTAACCAATTACACCCCAACTGGCTGCAATAAATGAATATTAGCGAGGCTAAACTCTGTAGTGGTTTGCTCTCCCTGCTGGGATGCATGAATCATCTGGTGGGTCAGCAGATAATAGCCACCCACATTTTCGTAGGTGCTATCAACTCGGCTTTCCCGAATTAGATCACCTGATTCTGCATTGCAAAAAACGATATCGTAGCCCGTAGAAATGTAGCCAGATCCGGTGTCTAAGCTAGAGCTGTGGTTAATGGTAAAGGCATTGCCGCTCATGACCCGGCTCACCTGACAGATTTCGTTGTTCCGCAGCTTGTAGTTTGAACCCATTGAGTCGCCGCTGACGAGAACTTCTACAGCGCCCGTGGTGTCGGTATCGCCTAGCGAAAAATTGTTTTTGCCATGAGCTTGTTCAAAGCTGTTGCGCTTACGATGGGTGACAATTTCCCACAGCATTCCTTGCAGGGATTCGCGCACTTTTTCATCGGCTACCTCTAATACTTCATAGCTCAGGTCGCCGTTGACTCGCACGTTGCCAGCGTAGGTCTCGTCGCCTTGCTTTAAGGCCACATCGGCAGTGAAACCAGGGAATTCCTTGTCCCAGGTATAGCGATTTTCGTAGGCGGCCTGAAATAGGGTGCGCGCTGCTTGGGTCTCAACCATGACGGAAAGTCTCCTTGTGTGTGAAGCGTGAGCGTGTGTGAAGCGTGAGCAGTTGCTGGGATGGCGGCGTGCTCGGTTGGACAGGTGGTGGGGGCTAAATTTTGACTGTTTACCGCCTATTCCAGCTTACTGTGTTTGTGATTTTAAGCAGCGGTTAAGGCTTGGGCGGCAGCGCTGACGCCAGCACCCGGAGTAAAGCCGTCATAGCCCAGGTCTTGCAGTGCGGCTTCTAGGGCACTAATGGCGGTGAGAATGTCGCGATCGCTGACAAACCCCAGGTGCCCGACGCGGAAGATCTTGCCCTTGAGCTGATCTTGGCCGCCTGCCAAAATGATGTCGAAGCGGGTCTTCATCACCGAGCGAATTTGCTCAGACTCTACCCCGGCTGGGGCAACGGCGGTAATCGCAGGGCTAGCGGCTCCGTCGGCGGCATAGAGCGGCAACCCTAGCGATCGCATGGCAGCACGAGTGGCATTCATTTGCCGTTGGTGGCGGGCAAAAATAGTTTCCAGTCCTTCTGCCTGCATCATCTTCAGTGCCACCTGCAACGCAAAGAACATGTTGACTGGGGGCGTAAACGGCGTGGTGTTCTTGGCCGCATCTTTGCGATATTTACCTAGATCTAAATAGTAGCGGGGTAGCTTAGCCGTAGCATATGCCTCCCAGGCTTTGGGGCTAACTGAGACAAAGCCCAAACCGGGCGGCAGCATATAGCCCTTCTGCGAGCCTGACGCCACCACATCCAATGCCCACGCATCGACGGGGACATTAGCCGCCCCCAGACTGGTCACCGCATCGACCAAAATTAGTGCGCCGTGAGCTTTGACGTAGCGGTTAATCGTTTCCAGGTCATTGAGCACCCCGGTTGACGTTTCGCTGTGGGTAATAATGACCGCCTTAATCTGCTTCGCTGTATCGGCTTCTAGCAACGTCCGGAACTGCTCAGGATCTAGCGGCTTTCCCCACTCTGCGCTCACTCGCTCCGTGTTCAGCCCATAGGCATCACACACTTCGGCCCAGCGCTCACCAAACTTACCATTGCTGCCCACCAAGACGCGATCGCCAGGACTTAAAAAGTTGATAATCCCCGCTTCCATCGCCCCAGTGCCGCTAGCGGTCAGAATGAGCACATCATATTGCGTTTGGTGCAGCCATTTCAATCCGCTGGTCACGTCCGCCATGATGCTGGCAAAGTCACCGCTACGGTGCCCAATCGGATGCTTTGCTAACGCTAGCAATACTGGCTCCGGCACTGGAGTCGGACCAGGAATCATCAGCATCATTTTGTTGTCCATCAGTCTATCCTGCCTTTAGAAACTGTCTTGAGAGGTGAGTAGGTGTATTATCCAGAATGCCATAAGTGGGTAGAGCGGGGCACGGTATTCAAGCCTTCATCCCTCATCCTTGATTCGCCGTTGCGATCGCCGCAGCAGCAAAAAATCGGGGAGGTCAAGCGCATTAAATCGAGTCGATGAAGCCGGAGCCATGGGCTGGAAGGAGTTTAGTTCAGTTGTGGCGACCAATTCAATCATGGTCATTAGCTCCGAAAAAACAGCTGTCAGTTCGGGATCGACTTGTTCGCTAGCTAGAATTTGAACTTGGGCACTGTCGAGTAGCTCCTTGAGTTGGGCTAGCTGGCGCTGACCAATCACATACTGATCTTTCCAGTGCTGCACCGCTGCTTCGTACTCGCTGGTTTGGCGGGCGTGCTGAAAGATCTGTTCCTGCATCTCGGTGCTTTGATGCTCTAGATTAGCAATTCGAGTTCGGCGGCGATCGCACTCTGTTTCTAGCTCGCGGTAGCTATGCTGCCACCGGGCTTGCGTGTGCAGCTGCCGCGCCAGCTCAATTTCTAACTCTTCTGCTTTGATTTGCGCCCGCGCTAGGTCTTGACCCAAGGTGGCGATCGCCTGCGGGCGACGAGCAATCGACTTGCGGCGAGGCGGTGGCTCAGACGGGAGCACAGAATCCAGGGTCAGCTGCTGGATGTCGGGTGGCGGCAATTCTGGCAGGGCTGGTCGAGCCTGGTAATCGCTTAGGGCGAACGCCAACTCTTGAATCCGCTGCTGAGCCGCTTCTAGCAGGAGCTGTAAGCGCTGAGTTAAGGCTTTGGCGTGCTCGGTCTCTGCTTCTAGATCGGCCATCTGCTGCTGGGTGCCGTCAGGCCGCTGCTGCCGACCCTGCCCATCGAGCCGCAGGTGCTCAAAGCTCTTGCCTGCTAAGCGCGATTGCAGCGCTGCTATTTCCTCTCGCTGCGTTTGCACAACGGCTTCGGTTGCCTCCAGCCGCTCTTGGATCGCCCAACTGCGCGTACGAGCTTCTGCCATCTGCGTATCCATCAGCTGCTGCTGTTGCTTCAGCCGCAGTTTGAGTCGGGCGATCGCCTGTTGCTGCACCGACGCAAATTTTTCAGTTGCGGCTAGCTGCGCCTCAATTAGCTCCTGGTCTTGCACCTGTAGCCGCAGCTCTTCCATATAGGCCAACGCCTGGTCGAGCGCTTGCTCTAGCTGGTGAATGCGCACTATTCGCTCTTGTTCTAGCGATCGCGTTTGAGCCAGTTCGTCTACTAGAGCCGGCGGATCGAGCGACACCGTTACCTGGGCAGAGGCATCTCGCTCAGAAACACGGAGTCGCTCTAGTGAGCAAGAATCCATCGCTGAGGAGACTTGACTCAAGTCTGGTTGTGACACGCAGCGCCTCCCTACCTAACATGGGTTCATTGAGTTGGGCAACGCGATCGCCCCGTTTGTAGCCATGCTCAATCCCCTGTGCTCAATCCCCTGTGCTCAATCCTTTGAAAGTGTCTGCAATCTAGACATTTTCCATTTTCAATGCAGCTCATTCTGATGGATTTGATTAGTCTACAAGATGTGCTGCTGAGATCGCATCCTGCCGCTACAGAATATTTAAAATCAGACATTATACTAAGTCAGGCGTTCAGGGGGCGCGCCTTAAGGCGACGAGATCGAACCTGGGGCGGCATGGTTAGAGCTGGGGTTATTGAGCGACCAGCGGTAGTCAACGGGGATCTTGGCGCGTCCCAAGTGTTCTTCAAGCTGCTTTTGCTGGCTCATGGCTTTCCGCAGGGCAATAATTACATTGTGCACCTGGTCTTGATAGGTAGTGGAATTACCCCGCACAGCAGCCATAGTCTGGCGTTCTAGGATTTGCAACAGCAATTCGTAATGAATATGAGAGGGGAGCGGAATCGGTTCCATAAATGCCTAATGTGGGGGGAGTTAGAAAAAGAGTGGTTAGGGAAATAAACACCGATTAGATAGCTGCATCCGTACAAACCGATGGCGATGTAAAAGGTGGATGGCTCGTCTAGGTTGCAAACGCAAAAGTTGCGAATGAAAGCTGCGAATGAAAAATCTAGCCTGATTCAGGTGCCGACTCCAGATCAGGGCGATTGAAATAAATTGGCGATCGCCCCAGCCGGGTCGGGCTGTTTGACCAACGACTCGCCGATCAGCACCGCCGTGGCTCCTGCGGCTTTCACCTGTTGCAGGTCAGCAGAGGTGTGCAGCCCCGACTCACTCACGACTAGAATGCCGTGCTCTTGCAGCGCGGGCAGGCGCTGAGCCAAAAGCTGGTTCGTAACATCTAGCGACACTGAGAAATCTGCGAGATTGCGGTTGTTGATGCCGACCAATGTGACTCCCTGGAGAGTCAGTACCCGATCTAGCTCCTCTAACGTATGGACTTCAATCAGGGCGGTCATTTTTAGCGCCTGGACAATTTTGAGAAAATACTGCAAGTCCTGATCGGGCAGGATGGCCGCAATCAATAAAACGGCATCGGCTCCATTGACCCGCGCCTGATAGATTTGGTACGGGTAAATCACAAACTCTTTACAGAGTAGCGGGATAGCTACGGCGGCTCTAATTTGCTTTAAGTAAGCAAAGCTGCCCTGAAAAAATTTCTCATCTGTCAGTACCGAAATGCAGGTAGCTCCACCTTGCTCGTAGGCTTGGGCGATCGCCACCGGGTCAAAATCGGCGCGAATGACGCCTTTGCTGGGAGAGGCTTTTTTGACTTCGGCAATCAGGGCGGGGGAGGTTTTACCCTGCTGCAAGGCGGCGACAAAATCGCGCGGTGGCGGCAGGTCGCTGATTTTTTTCTGTAGATCGAGCAGCGGCACTTGTTCGCGCATCTGACCCACCTCAATTTCCTTATGCCAGACAATTTCTTCCAAAATGTTCTGGGGTGCCACGTCAGGTGCCATCACCTGATAGCGCAGGTAGTCAACTGCAATGGGTGGATTAGGCCGCTGGCGACGAATTTGCATAGTCTTAAGCACGTACTTGAACAGAATTGGAGCGGTAAATTCACCCCTACCCATAGCTTAAGGAATTTCTGGAGCCAGATCCGGGGATCTAGAATCTATTTGCCTAGGAACACCTACTAGAACCTTATACAGAACGTTCTAGAGATCAGCGGTTTCGACGAAGACGGTGACGGCGGCGATCGCCACTAGCATCTCGTCATTCTTGTCGTTTAGCCCCGGAATCGCCCGCCCTTGCACCACCATCCCCCCCAGTTCTACGGTCAGGCTTTTGCGCCCAAACGGTAGCACTGCCAGCACCTCTGCCTGCCGCACCTGCTCGGGGTAGGGCACAGCCACCTGCACGTCTACAATCATGTCGTCAGGGCTGCTCAACCCGGCCACTTCCCAAATGCCGGGGAGCGCATTGTGGGCGATCGCATTGCGCACGGCGCGCGCTGCCGCTACGGTGGGTTCCTGCCCATGCTGATCGATCCCCATCCCCATTTCAATTACAAATCGCTTACGTGTCGGCATCAAGTCTCCTGAAGGCGGGGTTTCAGCTTATCGCAAACCGCAGTCGTTTTTGGGCAACACCGGTTCACAGGCTTGCCAGGTTTGTTACGATGTGTAAAGAAACTTTCTGACTAAGCTATCCATCTATATCCATCTAGAGGGCGAGACATGCTGACAGGCGATCGCATCCAAATCACTCCGGCAGACGCAGCCGTGCAGGCGCTACCCGCAGGTGGCAGCGATCCCAGTCGCTTCGACTGCACTGAAGCCTGGTATCCCGTTCATTATCTGGACGATTTAGACCAGAGCAAACCCACCCGATTTACGCTATTGGGGCGAGATTTAGTCCTGTGGTGGGATCGGGCGTCTGCCGCCTGGTGTGCCTTCGACGATCGCTGTCCGCACCGCTTGGTGCCGCTTTCCCAAGGGCGAATTGCCGAGGATGGATTACTCGAATGCCCCTATCATGGCTGGGCGTTTAAGGGAGATGGGACATGCGATCGCATTCCTCAAACACCTGCTGGCGATCGCGCCCACACCTCCAAACGCGCCTGTGCCACGTCGCTGCCAACCGCCGAGCGCCAAGGTTTACTCTTCGTTTATGCTGGCTCGCCCGACCGCGCCTCCCATGTCAAAATTCCGATCATTGAGCCGCTAGAGGACTCGCCCGAGGGTTGGATCTGCCTCAACACGGTGCGAGACTTGCCCTACGATGCTCTAACGCTGCTGGAAAACGTGCTGGATGCCAGCCATGTTCCCTTTACCCATCACCGCTCGGTCGGCAACCGTGCCAATGCGGCACCAGTTGACCTGGAAGTGGTAGAAACGGGCAAGCAAGGCTTTGTCGGCACTTGGGCAGAAGGACCTCGCAAAGGTCAACTGGGGCGGCAAGATACGACGTTCATTGCACCCGCGCTGATGTGGCATGACCTCACCTCCAAGCAGTTTGGCCGCACCTTGACGGTGGTGTATGCCACGCCGACCCGCAAAGGGGAATGCCGTCTGTTTGCCCGCTTTCCCTTCAAGTTTTCATCCAAGCTGCCCGCTTTTTTGATCAAGCTGACGCCGAGCTGGTATTCGCACCTGGGGCAGAACAGCATTTTGGAAGAAGACCAAATCTTCCTGCATCTCCAAGAGCGAGTGCTGGAGGCCAAGGGCGGCAGCGCCAATCTGGCCAAAGCCTGTTACCTGCCGACCCACGCCGATGATTTTGTCTCGCAGCTGCGCCAGTGGGTCACCCAATTTGACGCCGATCCCTTCCCCGGTGAACCGCTGCCCCCCGCGCTGCCCACCCCTGTGCTGATGGATCGCTATCACTCTCATACCGTCCACTGTGCCAGTTGCCGCACGGCGCTAGTCAAGATTAAACAAGTGCGGCTGGGGCTGGCAATTGCGGGGGCGATCGCCTGGTCTAGTCTGCCAATTCTCACCTTGTTCTTCAGTCACCTAGCGTCGGCGCTAACCTTATTTGCCGCTGCTTTTCCCCTCGTGGCTGGAGCGCTCTGGCTGTGGTTAGGGCGGCTAGAGCAACAGTTCTACAAAGGCAGGGATACGCCCTCAAGGAACCTGCCAGAACAGAAAAAATAGCGTGATTCCCAGCGCCAGTCTACTGATCGAGCGGGTTGAGCTGGCTCATGGCCCAGGTTGTATAGGTGCCAATGGGACTCCATAGCAGGTAAGGAATCAGCAAAAACATGGCCAGTTGGGACACTGGAAATACGGTTAGCGCCAAGCCAATGGCAATCAGAAACCCGGCACCACCAATCACCACCCCCGCATTAATCCGCCGCAACCACAGCATCATGGGGGTATAGGCGAGAGTCACAATCTCTAGCACCAGGTAAAACGCCATCAGCCACCAGGTTTGCGGGGTGCCGGGGTTCTGTTCCCAAACAACATAGGCAGACCAGGCTCCACAGATGAAAATGGTGATCCAGATCAGCGGAATTGCCCGCTCAAAGGTTAGCCAACTCGGGCGTCTGAGTCGCCGAAACCACTGACTGCCGCGACGTGTACTCAGCCCGCCCAGGGCGATCGCTAGCCCAATCGCCACTCCACCAATTACCATCCAGGATTTGATCATGATGCTCGAATCGTTACCAAATGCTCGGATCGCTACCAAATCAAAGTTTCAAGCCGCTGCGGTGCAGCTGCACCACCGTCAGCGACCAAACCAAATCTTACTGGACAATGGCTAGGTCTAGAAAATCCATCGCTAGATAGATTTTTCTACTCTTCAGACATGCTGCTGAAAAATGCGATCGCGTCCTTTAGCCCCACAATAAAGGCGTCGATTTCTTCGCGAGTATTGTAAAAGTAGAGGCTAGCGCGCGCGGTGGAGGAGATATTCAAGTAGCGATGCAGCGGCTGCGTGCAGTGATGGCCAGAGCGGATGGCGATCCCCGACTGGTCTAACAATGCCGACAGATCGTGTGGATGAATGCTGCCCGTGGTGAAGGCTGCCAGGGAAGCCCGGTTGCTGGCATCGGCATTGGGCTTAGGGCCATAGGTTTGCACCTCGGGCAGTTCTGCCAGCCGTTGATAGAGGTGGAGTGTGAGGTCTTGCTCGTAGGCATGGATCGTGTCCATGCCAATGGCGGTTAAATAATCGACCGCTGCACCCAAGGCGATCGCCTCCGCAATGGCAGGAGTACCCGCCTCAAATTTGTGCGGCAAATCGGCGTAGGTAGAGTGATCGAGAAACACATCGGCAATCATTTCACCGCCGCCCAAAAACGGCGGCATGGCTCGCAGCAGTTCCAGTTTGCCGTAGAGGAAGCCAATGCCGGTGGGGGCACACATTTTATGTCCCGACGCCACCAGCCAGTCGCAGTCTAGCGCCTGCACGTCAATGGGCTGATTGGGCACGCTCTGACAGGCATCTAGCAACACCTTCGCGCCGACCTGGTGAGCTAGGTCAATCACCTCGCGCACCGGGTTGAGGCAGCCCAAGGTGTTGGAGACATGGGCGATCGCCACCAGCTTCGTGCGCTCCGACAGCAGCGACTGGAAGTGATCTAGGTCAAACTCCTGCGTCGGCGTCAGTTCCACAAACTTCAGCACCGCTCCAGTTTTCTGCGCCACAAACTGCCAGGGCACCAAGTTGCTGTGGTGCTCCATCACCGACAGGATGATTTCATCCCCTGGCTGGAGCGTCGTCATCCCCCAACTGTAGGCCACCAGGTTAATCGCTTCCGAGGCGTTGCGCGTATAGACAATCTCATCGCGGGTGGCGGCATGCACAAACGCAGCCACCTTATCGCGCGTCCCTTCGTAGGCATCGGTTGCCAGCCCACTCAGCGTATGCACGCCCCGATGCACGTTGGCGTTGTATCCCTGGTAATAGTTTTGCAGAGCGTCCAGTACGGCTGTCGGCTTCTGGGACGTAGCGGCATTGTCAAAGTAAATCAGCGGATTGCCATGGATCTGCTGATGCAAAATCGGGAAATCGGCACGGACGGCAGTGGCGAGGGTTCGTTCCTGAGTGAAGGTCATAGGAAGGAAGGATGAGGGATGAGGGAAAAACGGGGTAGGGGCATGGCACTGCCATGCCCTTCATTATGCTAGTCGGTGTGGCTGGTGATGAATTGGCAGAGGGTTTGCTTGAGGGAGGCGATCGCGATCTGGTCGATGATTTCGTAGGCGAAGGCGTAGACGAGTAAACGGCGGGCGCTGGCGGCGTCGATGCCTCGGCTTTGCAGGTAGAATACTTCGTCGGCTTCGAGTTGCCCGACCGTGGCACCGTGGGTGCATTTGACGTTGTCGGCGACAATTTCGAGCTGAGGCTTGGTATCGACGCGGGCTTTGGGCGATAGCAGCAGAGTCCGGTTAAGCTGTCCGGCATCGGTGAGCTGAGCGGCGCGGGGCACAAGCACTTTACCGTTGAAGATGGCGTGAGCGCGATCGCCCACAATACACTTTTGCAGCTGTCGCGTGGTGCCGTAGGGCTGGGTCAGGGCGATCGCGCTGTGCAGATCTCCCACCTGCGTCCCGGCAATCATGGTGAGTCCATTCAGCGTGGTTTCGGTTTGCTCTCCGGTTTGGTAAATCTCCAGATGATGGCGCGATAGCGCGGCACCAAAGCTGAGGGCGTTGCCGATATAGCGAGAACTGCGGGCTTGAGAGACCGCTGTTTTGCCGATGTGGAACGCCGCCAAGCTGTCGCGCTGAACGCGAGTGTGGTTAACTTGAACATTCTCGGCCAGCCAGATTTCGGTGACGGCATTAGTCAAGCAGACGCCTGATCCCAGCGTCACATAGTCTTCGATGAGGGTGAGGGCACTGTTGACGCCAGCTACAACCAAACAGCGGGGCTGAGTCAAGGTAGGGCGTTGGTCTGCCTGCGCAGAGCGCGGATCGCCACCCGTTGCCACAAACAGCAGGTGAATTGGCGGATCTACCACGAGCTGTTTGGGTAGCACGATGACCGCCGCATCGGATAATCCCGCCGTGTTCAGCGCGGTGAACAGTTCGTCTGCTCCCGATTGTTGGGCGAGGTAGGACAGCAATTCATCCGGTTCAGCCAATGCGGCCAGATTGCCAACTTGAAGGGTGGCGGGCAGATGGGATAGGGCCGACAAGTGCGGCGCGTACACCCCATCGACAAACACCAATCGGCTGTGTTCGGCTTCGGGTAAAACGTAGGCGGCTAGGTCGGCAAGCTGAACGCTGGAATTGGCGGCAGCTGCAAACTCAATCCCTAGCAGATCTGATAAGTCGGTAAACCGCCATCCTTCGTTGCGGTTGCTGGGGAAGGACTGCGACTGCACCTGAGCGGTGGCGCGATCGCGCAAACTCTGGAGCCAAGAGGCCGGGGAAGGTGAGGCGATCGCCAGCTCCAGCAACCGAGACAAACACGCCTGCCGTTTCTGCGCCGACCCGCTCAATCCTAGCTCTGACCGAATTTCTGACTCTACGTCTGGCAACGTCGGCGATACCTGAATACTCATTACGCTACCCCCGCCGCTGCTTCATCTAGCACCCAGTCATAGCCGCGCTCTTCTAGCTCTAGCGCCAAGTCTTTGGTACCAGAACGAATAATTCGGCCATTGGCCATCACATGGACATAATCGGGCACAACGTAATTCAGCAGCCGCTGGTAATGGGTAATCATCAGCGTGGCGTTGTCTGGGTTAGAAAGCTGATTGACGCCATCGGCTACGATTTTGAGCGCATCGATATCTAGCCCCGAATCGGTCTCGTCTAAAATGCCGAGCTTCGGTTCTAGCAGCGCCATCTGCAAAATTTCGTTGCGCTTTTTCTCGCCGCCCGAGAACCCTTCGTTGACGCTGCGGTGCAAAAAGGCTGCGTCCATTTTGACGACATCGAGCTTTTGCTGCACTAGCTCATCAAAATCAAAGGCGTCTAGCTCTTCTAGCCCCTGATGTTTTTGGCGAGAATTATAGGCCACTCGCAAAAAGTCTAAGTTACTCACCCCCGGAATTTCCAGCGGATATTGGAACGCCAGAAACACACCCGATCGCGCCCGGTCTTCTGGCTCTAATTCCAGTAAATTTTGGCCTAAAAACGACACCTCTCCACCCGTGACCTCATAGGCTGGATGCCCCGCCAAGATTTTGGAGAAGGTACTTTTTCCAGACCCGTTTGGTCCCATGATGGCGTGGATCTCGCCCGCTTTGATCTCCAGATTCATCCCTTTCAAAATCTGGGTGCCGTCTACATTAGCGGTTAAATCGTTGACCGATAGAATAATCGGACTGTTCTCACTGATCACGTCGTATCTCCTCTGCGCTAAATCGTTCCCTAACCCACACTGCCCTCTAGCTTCAGAGCCAACAGGCGATCGGCTTCTACGGCAAATTCCATTGGCAGCTGGCTAAACACGTCCTTACAAAAACCGCTAATCATCATCGAAATCGCATCTTCTGCCGAAATCCCCCGCTGCCGAAAGAAGAACAGCTGATCTTCTCCAATTTTGGAAGTAGAGGCTTCGTGCTCGACGCGAGCCGTATTGTTTTGGACTTGAATATAGGGGAATGTGTTTGCCCCAGCCGTGTCGCCAATTAGCATCGAGTCGCACTGTGAATAGTTGCGTGCCCCGTCTGCTTTTGGCCCAATTTTGACCAGGCCGCGATAGCTGTTCTCAGACTTACCCGCCGAGATCCCCTTCGAGATGATCGTACTGCGGGTATTTTTGCCAACATGCACCATTTTGGTACCCGTATCGGCTTGCTGCATGTTATTCGTTAGCGCAACCGAGTAGAACTCGCCCACCGAGTTGTCGCCCACTAGCACGCAGCTCGGATACTTCCAGGTAATCGCAGATCCGGTTTCCACCTGTGTCCAAGAAATTTTGGAATTGACGCCTTGGCACAGCCCCCGCTTGGTGACAAAGTTATAGATGCCGCCTTTGCCATTGGCATCGCCAGCGTACCAGTTTTGCACCGTGGAATACTTAATGTCGGCATCGTCGAGCGCTACCAGTTCCACCACCGCCGCATGCAGCTGGTTGGTATCGAACATGGGAGCCGTGCAGCCCTCCAGATAGCTGACCGAGCTGCCTTCCTCGGCTACAATTAGCGTCCGCTCAAACTGACCCGAATCGCCATTGTTGATGCGGAAATAGGTGGACAGCTCCATCGGGCAGGCAACGCCCTTAGGAATGTAGACAAAAGATCCGTCGGTGAACACTGCTGCGTTGAGCGCCGCAAAAAAGTTGTCGCCCACTGGCACCACGCTACCCAGATACTTCCGGATTAGCTCGGGGTACTCCCGCATCGCTTCCGAAATTGAGCAGAAAATGACGCCCGCTTCAAACAGCTTCTCGCGGAACGTCGTCGCCACAGACACGCTGTCAAAAATGGCATCTACTGCTACATTCGACAGGCGCTTTTGTTCAGAGAGCGGAATGCCCAACTTCTCAAACGTCTCTAGCAGCGTGGGATCCACCTCGTCTAGGCTATTCAGCTTTTTCTGCTGCTTGGGAGCCGAGTAGTAAACAATCTTTTGGTAATCGATTTTGGCATAACCGACTTCTGCCCAGGTCGGCTCGTCCATCTTGAGCCACTGGCGGTAAGCCTTGAGGCGAAACTCCAGCATAAAATCTGGCTCATTTTTCTTGGCAGAAATCAGCCGAATGACATCTTCACTGAGTCCGGCGGGGATGGTGTCGGACTCAATATCGGTGACGAAGCCGTACTTATACGGTTGGTTAACGAGGGAGGTGACGGATGCAGTCATCGGTTAAATGTTCTCTCAATGGGAAGGGCTGAGCATGAGATGGCCTGGGGCTGGACGGTGAGCGGCTGGACTTTAGGGGTTGTTGGTCACACTGCGAATTTCATCGAAGCCGATTTCTTGTTGGCTGCCCGCAAAGTCGTTATCGGCTGGCAGGAAAAGCATACAGTGACACTCCTTGCGCTCGCGCATGGGGACACAGGGGCAATTCCAGTAGGCCGCTGCGGCCTCAGCCTGTTTGTCTTCGTAATGGCGGCAGGGGCAAAGGGGGGCACCCAAATCGTCTTTATGTTTGGCCAGACCCTCAATGACAACCGCCGTCACGCTGGGATCGACACAAAAATAGGTGCCTGTGCGCTTGGCGTAGCTCTCGGAGAAGCTGCGCATTAGTTCGAGATTTTTATCTGAAGCTTGAGTTGGTTTATCCATTGGGGTAAGGCGACAGAGCTGGCAATTAGCTCCTATAATTAAAACAACTTCTATGTTGCTTAAGTCTATTCTAAAGTTGTAAACGTACTTTAGCAACCTCTAAGTTGTCAAAGTCAATTCTAAGTCTTTTTGACTTTATTTTTTGGAATCGGTAGATGACAACGATTCAAGAACCATCCACCAAGCAAGATATCCTGCACTATCTGGTGAAACAGGGACCTACTAGTGCGCAGGCATTAGCTGAGCATTTGGGTATTAGTCCCCAAGCGGTGCGCCGCCACCTGAAGGATTTGGAAGATGAAGGGCTAATTGAGCGGGAAACGGTTCAGGCAGGAATGGGACGACCGAACCATTTATATAGCCTCAGTCGAGAGGGACGCAATCGCCTCCCAGAGCGCTACAACGACTTTGCCGTTTCGCTGTTAAACACCCTGGCGCAGACGGTCGGACCCGACCAAATGGGCACGATTTTGCGCAAGCAGTGGGAGCAAAAGGCGCAAGACTACCGCAAGCAGATGGGCCTAGGCTCCCTGGCAGAGCGCGTGGCTCGCCTGGTAGAACTGCGCCGCTTAGAAGGCTACATGGCAGAATGGCATACTGTAGACGGTGAAGCAGGCGGTGACGGTTCCGGCAGTAGCGCTCCCGAATACATCATCACAGAATACAACTGCGCGATTTCCCAAATTGCTGAGTCGTTTCCTAGCGTCTGTGGTCACGAGCTAGATATGTTTGAACTGGCGCTGCAAGGCTGTAGAGTGCAGCGGACGCACTGGCAAGCCAATGGGGAACACCGCTGCGGCTATTTAGTTCAACCGAAGTAATTTTTCTGAAAGTAATTTTTCTGAAAGTAGTTTTTTGACAATATGCGTCCATGACGAATTCTCAGCCTGCTCCGATGGAATTTCTCACCCCTGATGAATGTGCCGAAGTCGATCGCGCCCTGATGACATCAGGCGATCGCTTTTCCACTCGGGTTGCCATTTACTCACTGCGGGCACTGAAACAAATTGCCCAGCAGTCGGGGGATGCGATCGCCGAGTTAAGCCCACAGCAGATTGCCGACTGGGTGGAGCAAGACCCGGTTCTGCATCCTGAGCGCGGGTTTGACGAAGAATTCAAAGTATTTTTTGGTCGATTAGTTATCTCCTCACTCAAACCCTTGCGACAGATTTCCGCTGAAACAGGAGTGGCGATCGATGCCTTGAGCGTTTCGCAGGTTGTCAGTTGGTTTGAGCAAAAAGCCAAACTCCGAATTCAGCAGAGCAGCGACCCCACTCCTTCAAACCAGCCATGACAGTCCAGCCTAATCCACAGCCCCCCGCTCAACAGCCCCCGGCTCAACCGCCGCCCGCTCAACAGCCAACCAGTCAGACTGACAGTGTTTGGCAAGCCAAGCCGTGGTGGTGTCAGCCCTGGTCAATATTGCTGAGCGGGTTTGGGCTAATTGCCGCTAGCTGGGTGCTGCTAAAAATTATTTGGGTGACTGTATTAGTGGCGATTCCGCTCCTGGCGTGGATGGTTTTTTTCTTGTTAATTTATCCGTCTCTGATGCAGTCTGAACCAGCCGCACAGGATTTTTCTGATTCTGGCTCTGCCTAGGTTGCCAGAATTATTGTGATGGGCAGAAATCTCCGGAAAGCGATCGCTTAGGGGCGAAAGGAATTCCTAGCCACTCTATTTCTGGGATCAGCATCCATGCACCTCGCGAACCGGATTGCGGTTATTCTGACGAGTTTTGGGCTAGCGATCGCTCCCCTACTGCTCCAATCATCTCCAGCCCAAGCGCAGCCAGCGAACCAGCCAGCAGGACTGTCTGGCAGCTACCTGGGTGTCACTCTAGACGGCGACAACCTCAACGACAGCTTTCGCACCTTAGTCAGAACGGGCAACTCTGCCCTTTGGCTGGTAGATCAAGTGATCAGCCGACCCAGAAACCCGTCTACCCCCGGCACCGGCAATGCGTCTGACCGCCCCCCCACGCATTTGCAAGGGCGACTTGATTTACCCAATTCTCAACTATCGGTGCGAGGTACGGTAGTCATGGGTGAGCAGGTAGAATCTGTGACGCCCGTGCTGTCCTATGACCTGCCCGTTGGCGCTAATACGAATGTGTATGCGGGTGCAGGGTATGCCATTGTGCAACCAGGCCAACCGACGCCAGTAGGTAGCCGTGACGGTGTGGTATTGACCACAGGCATTGAAACATCGATTAACCGTCGGGTGATTGTTTATGGCGATATGCGCTATCAGCCCAACACAATGGTGGGCAGAGATGCCATGCAGTGGCAAGTGGGGATTGGGCACCGCTTTTAAGCTCCATCCAAATGCGGATGTTCGCAGCGCAGATTGTTGACGGCGGTAGACGACATGGGACGAAGGCATGGGACGAAGGCATGGGGTGAATCAATCCCCGCCACGGGTTGCAATGGCATTGTAATTGGTGCAATTGAACGTTGAGGGGTGGCAAGGCGATCGCCGCCGCCGAGTCAAACCAGTTGCCAAGTCATACTAGGAAAACCAGTGGCTTCCCGCAGAGATTTAGTTAATCTAGAGGAAATCAATTTAACCTCTGCTATTCCCGTTAGCCTATGCAATCGCTGATCACTGATGTCTTTGCTGCTGTGTCCTCCACCTATAGTGGCTGGATTTTTTGGAATCTTTTCCTGGCCTTCATTCCCCTCGTCCTGAGTTTTGTGCTATTTCGGCGCAAAAATATCCTCAAATCCAAGTTGGGATGGTTCAGCAGCATCGTTGTTGTGATTGGCGTGATTGGGTTTTTGCCCAAATTGCCTAACGTCCTTTTCGGAACAATAGAGGTATTACAGAGAGCTATATCTGGAGATACTTCGGCGTTG